>JBJKSP010000137.1:0-8883 GCA_046703865.1 Thiobacillaceae bacterium | reverse complement strand
GCCTTCACCACGCTAGCCAGGAACATGTCACGGCAAGGGCTGGCCCTGAACTCGAGTCCATCCAGAGTCCATCGGAGAGCCTTCGCTCCTTCTAGCCTGTCGAAGGGCAAAGGCAATCGCTGTCCGGCCCATTTAGTCCAGACGCCAGCGAAATTTTCAGCCTGCACCCGGACTGGCTCCGCCCGCCGCAGACCGAGCCAACTCGCTCGGTCTTCATTCCGGTGCTCGGGCGGAATCGCCGCCTAGGCTGAGCAGGAAATCCAGGAAGGCGCGGGCGACCACGGAGGGCTGGCGCCCTGCCGGATATACCGCGTACCAGTGTCGCAGGATGGGAAAGCCTTCCGCCTCCAAAACGGCGAATTGTCCCGGTTGATGCAGGGCGAGGGCGTGAGAGGAGAGGGCCGAGATGCCCAGGCCGGCCAGGATGGCCTGCTTGATGGCCTCGTTGCTGCCCAGTTCCAGGCGGGGGCGGATGGTCAACCCACGTTCCTGGAACAGCCTTTCGATGGCCTTGCGGGTGCCTGAACCGGCTTCCCGCATGATCCAGGGTTCCTGCGCCAGGCGTTCCAGGGAAAGCCGCTTTTTACGGGCCAGGGGGTGGTCCGGGGCGGCCAGCACGACGATGGGGTTGTCCATGATGGGCGTGGCCACCACGCCGATTTCCTTGGGCGGGGTGCCCAGCAGGTAGAGATCGTCCAGATTGTCGGCCATGCTGGCCAGGACCTGTTCCTTGTTGGTGACGCGCAGGCTGACGTCGATGCCGGGGTGAAGCTTGGCGAATTCGCCAAGCAGGCGCGGTGCGAAGTAGGAGGCGGTGGTGATGGCCATGAGCTTCAGATGCCCTTTTTCCAGGCCCTGCCGCTCCGCCACGGACATGGTGTAGCGGTCGAGGATGGCGAAGATGTCCCGGGTGGCCTGGGCCAGCTCGCGCCCGTCCTCTGTCAGCAACACCTTCTTGCCCACCTGTTCCACCAAAGCCGAGCCCACGCTGTCGGTGAGCTTCTTCATCTGCATGGAGACCGTGGGCTGGGTGAGGTAGAGCTCCTCCGCGGCCCGGGTGAAGCTGCCCAGGCGGGCGATGGCCTCGAAGATCTCCAGTTGGCGGAAGGTGGTGTGGTGGCGCATGGCAGATGGGGGCGTTGCACAAAACGCAATCAGGAGGGGGGTTGCCCTCCATACAATTTTATAGATAGATATCTATTGACTCTATAGAAAATCGTGACTGTTATTTATGTCTTCGTTACGTCAAGATGCGCCCACCTCGGATCGGGATGTGTCCGGTCCGTTGGGATCATCCCCATCCGCATAAGGAGCGACGCATGGCTGTGAAGACCTACAACGCTGGTGTGAAGGAGTACCGCCAGACCTACTGGATGCCCGATTACACCCCCCTGGATACCGACATCCTGGCTGTGTTCAAGATCACCCCCCAGCCGGGTGTGGACCGTGAGGAGGCCGCAGCCGCCGTGGCCGCCGAGTCCTCCACCGGCACCTGGACCACCGTCTGGACCGACCTGCTGACCGACCTGGACTACTACAAGGGTCGCGCCTATGCCATCGAGGACGTGCCCGGCGACGACACCTGCTTCTATGCCTTCATCGCCTACCCCATCGACCTGTTCGAAGAGGGTTCCGTGGTCAACGTGTTCACCTCCCTGGTGGGCAACGTGTTCGGCTTCAAGGCCGTGCGGGCGCTCCGCCTGGAAGACGTGCGCTTCCCCATCGCCTACGTGAAGACCTGCGGCGGCCCGCCCATGGGCATCCAGGTCGAGCGCGACATCATGAACAAGTATGGCCGTCCGCTGCTGGGCTGCACCATCAAGCCCAAGCTGGGCCTGTCCGCCAAGAACTACGGCCGCGCCGTGTACGAGTGCCTGCGCGGCGGCCTGGACTTCACCAAGGACGACGAGAACGTCAACAGCCAGCCCTTCATGCGCTGGCGCCAGCGCTTCGATTTCGTCATGGAGGCTATCAACAAGGCCGAGCGCGAGACCGGCGAGCGCAAGGGCCATTACCTGAACGTCACCGCCCCCACCCCGGAAGTGATGTACAAGCGTGCCGAGTACGCCAAGGAGATCGGCGCGCCCATCATCATGCACGACTACATCACCGGCGGCTTCTGTGCCAACACGGGCCTGGCCAACTGGTGCCGCAACAACGGCCTGCTGCTGCACATCCACCGTGCCATGCACGCCGTGCTGGACCGCAACCCGCACCACGGCATCCACTTCCGCGTGCTGACCAAAATCCTGCGCCTGTCCGGCGGCGACCACCTGCACACCGGCACTGTGGTGGGCAAGCTGGAAGGCGACCGTGCCTCCACCCTGGGCTGGATCGACATGCTGCGCGAATCCTTCATCCCCGAAGACCGCAGCCGCGGCATCTTCTTCGACCAGGACTGGGGCTCCATGCCGGGCGCCTTCGCCGTGGCCTCCGGCGGAATCCACGTGTGGCACATGCCCGCGCTGGTCACCATCATCGGAGACGAAACCGTGCTCCAGTTCGGCGGCGGTACTCTGGGTCACCCCTGGGGCAACGCCGCCGGCGCCGCTGCCAACCGGGTCGCGCTGGAAGCCTGCGTCGAGGCCCGCAACCGCGGCGTCGCCATCGAGAAGGAAGGCAAGGCCGTTCTGGAGAACGCCGCCAAGTCCAGCCCCGAACTCAAGATCGCTATGGAAACCTGGAAAGAGATCAAGTTCGAGTTCGACACCGTGGACAAGCTGGACGTCGCCCACAAATAAGAGACATCAGCCGTCAGTCGGCAGCGGGGCCCAGCTTTTCCTGCCGACTGCAACTGCCAACTGAATGCTTCTGAAAGGAATATGCAATGTCTGAAGTGATGGATTACAAGAGCCGTCTGAGCGACCCCACCAGCCGTAAGTTCGAGACCTTCTCCTACCTGCCGGCCATGGACGCCGCCGGCATCCGCAAGCAGGTCGAGTACATCGTCAGCAAGGGCTGGAACCCGGCCATAGAGCACACCGAGCCCGAGCACCTGATGGATTCCTACTGGTACATGTGGAAGCTGCCCATGTTCGGCGAGACCGACGTGGACAAGATCCTGGGCGAGGCGGAGGCCTGCCACAAGGCCAATCCCAACAACCATGTACGTCTGGTCGGCTATGACAACTTCGCCCAGAGCCAGGGCGCTGCCATGGTGATCTACCGCGGCAAGACCGTCTAATCCAGCGGCAGGTATTGAACCCAAACCCCTGCCGCCGCGAGGTAGCAGGGGTTTTTTCTTCCGAGCCGAGAGTCGAGAGTCGTGAGCGATTCCCGCACGGGCCTCGTTCTTAACTCTCGACTCTTTACTCATGACATATCAAGAGGCTGTGAACATGAGCATCATCGACCAGTACCGCATCGAAAAAGAACCCTATTACCGTGCCGTCGCCGACGAGGTGGAATTGTATGAAGCCGCCTATTCCGTGCGCATGCCCATGATGCTCAAGGGCCCCACCGGCTGCGGCAAGACACGCTTCGTGGAATACATGGCCTGGAAACTGGGTAAGCCGCTGATCACCGTGGCCTGCAACGAGGACATGACCGCCTCCGACCTGGTCGGCCGCTTCCTGCTGTCCGCCTCCGGCACCGAGTGGCAGGATGGCCCCCTGGCCATCGGTGCCCGCCACGGCGCCATCGTCTACCTGGACGAAGTGGTGGAAGCGCGCCAGGACACCACTGTGGTCATCCACCCGCTGACCGACAATCGCCGCGTGTTGCCGCTGGAGAAGAAGGGGGAGTTGGTGCATGCCCACCCGGACTTCCAGATCGTCATCAGCTACAACCCGGGTTACCAGAGCCTGATGAAGGACCTCAAGCAGTCCACCAAGCAGCGTTTCGGTGGCCTGGACTTCACCTATCCTGAACACGCCATCGAGACCGAGATCGTCACCCACGAATCGGGGATCGACGGCGATGTCGCCGGCAAGCTGGTATCCATTGCCGAACGCTCCCGCAACCTCAAGGGCCACGGCCTGGTCGAAGGCCTTTCCACCCGCATGCTGATCTACGCCGGCAGCCTGATCGCCAAGGGCGTGGCGCCGCTGGCCGCCTGCCGGGTCGCGCTGGTGCGTCCGATCACCGACGACCCGGACATGCGCGACGCCCTGGACGCCGCCGTGACCACGTTCTTTTAAGAAGTAGGCAGCCGTCAGTCGGCAGTAGGCGGGAAGGTCATCTGCCAACTGTCGACTGCAAACTGAGGACACGGATATGTCCATCAAACTTGAAGACTACGCCGAACTGCTGGAAGACCTGTCCGAGCACAGCCGCGCGGCGCTGGATGCCAACTGGCACGAGGCCACCAAGGTCTTTTCCCCGCGCGGCCTGGACAATTACCTGAAGGGGACGTCTGCCATTCGTGGCCTGGGCCGCGGCGACTCCCTGGTTGAGACCTGGATCGAGGAAGCACCGCGAGTGGCCAAGGAGGTGGGCGAGGACGTGGTCGCCGACCTGGCGACCGCTTCCCTCATGCTGGCCTCGAAGACCTCCGGTTCGGTGATCGAACTCCTGCTGGCTACCGCGTCAACCGCTGCCAACCGGTTGGGTGACGCACAGTTGTTCCTCAACTACCTGCAGTTCATCAACACCCTGATCGCCCAGGCGCCGCGTGGCGTCCGGCCCATGCTGGACAAGTTGGATGTGCTGTTCCAGAACCTCACACTGGGCGGCCTGCGCCGCTGGGCGCTGTGGGGCGCGCATGCCCACCGCACCAACTACCCGGAACAGGTCAAGTATTTCAGTCTGGAGACCAAGGAATCCCTCGCCATGCTCCAGAAGGAGCGCAAGGGCACCCTCCTGGTGGACGTACAGCGCCGCATCAACATGTACCTGCGCGCCCTGTGGGCACGGGACTTCTTCATGCGCCCCACCTCAGGCGACTTCGAGAACCGGGAGGGCTACCGTCCCTACATCGAGGACTATCTGCTGCACCTGCCGGATGCCTTCGACGACTTCGCGCCGGAAGGCCGTGAGCCCGTGAGCGGGCTGGTGCTTTACCGGGCCACGGCGGCCCACTGCGCCGCCCATGTGGTGGAAACCCGGCAGCCCATTTCCGCCGAGGCCCTGAACCCCTTCCAGATGGCGGTGATCTCGGTGATCGAGGATGCCCGCGTCGAGACGCTGTCCATCCGTCGCTTCCCCGGTCTCAAGCAGATCTGGAGCCAGTTCCACGTCGCCACGCCGGACATGGGCGCCACGGCGGGCGATTACCTCAACCGCCTGGCCCGCGCCCTGCTGGACGAAACCTACCGGGACGACGATCCCTGGATCGCCGATGGCCGCGTGCTGTTCGCCCAGGCCCAGGACAGGCTCAACGGCAACCATGCCTCCTGGGACATCGGCGTGCAGCTGGCCCACAGTTTCCAGACGCAGAAGAAGATCGCCTTCAATCCGCGCACCGACCTCCTGGCCGCGCCCTACCGGGACGACAACCGCTATTTCTGGGAATTCGAGGAATTCGATTTCGAGAAGGCGGCCAGCGCCGGCTACGAGACGGTCAAGCAGATACGCAAGTACGTCAGCATCATGGAAATGGTGAACGAGCTCGACAACGAACTGGCCGGCGACGACGCCCAGGAAGTCTGGGTGCTGCCCACCGAATACTGGCTCGACCAGGAAGGCGTCACCATCAACTCCCTGGAAGGCAGGGAGCCGGTGTCCGACCCCTTCCACTATTCGGAGTGGGACTACCAGATCCAGCTGGAGCGCCCCGCCTGGGCCACGGTGCTGGAGAAGCGCGGCAAGATCGGCGATCTGCAGCTCATCAATGACATCCTCGCCGCCCACAAGCGGGAGATCCATCGCATGAAGTTCCTGCTGGACGCCATGCAGCCCCAGGGCGTGCAGCGCATCCGCAAGCTGGAGGACGGCGACGAGATCGACATCAACGCCGCCATCATGGGCTTCACCGACATCCGCCTGGGCAACCAGCCGGACCCGCGCATCATGATGCGCTCTGTCAGGAAGACCCGGGACTTCTCCATCCTGGTGCTGCTGGACCTGTCCGAGTCCACCAACGAGATGGTGCAGGGCCAGGAATACTCCGTGCTGGACCTCACCCGCCGGGCCTGCGTGCTGCTTTCCGACGCCATCAGCAAGGTGGGCGACCCCTTCGCCATCCACGGCTTCTGTTCCGACGGCCGCCACGACGTGGAGTACTACCGCTTCAAGGATTTCGACCAGCACTGGGACGAAGAGCCCAAGGCCCGCCTTGCAGGCATGACCGGGCAGCTCTCCACCCGCATGGGCGCGGCCATCCGCCACGCCGGCCGCCACCTCAAGCTGCAGCGCTCCGCCAAGAAGCTGCTCATCGTCATCACCGACGGCGAGCCCGCCGACGTGGACGTGCGCGATCCGCAATACCTGCGCAACGACACCAAGAAGGCGGTGGAGGAGGTGGCAAAGTTCGGTGTGATGACCTACTGCATGAGCCTGGACCCCCGCGCCGACAACTACGTCAGCCGCATCTTCGGGCAGAAGAACTACATGGTGGTGGACCACGTGGAGCGACTGCCAGAGAAGCTGCCGCTCCTGTACGCCGGCTTGACGCGTTGACCCATAAGGCCCGGCAGCCGCCGGGCCGGCCCTAGCCCCCGGCGCTCAGCCGGGGCACTGGCATACGCCCTTATCCGATACCGTTATCACCGCCCCGGCCGTAAGGCTCGGGGCGTTTTCCCCTGCCTGCCTGGGGCGCCCTGGCTGGCGCCGGTATACCCAATTAGTAGATTAACTATTGTAAATTATTTACATAAATAACGAAAATTTTTGTTTATGGCTCAGATCGCTAAGACTATCGAGCAGCCATAAACCTGAGCGTACTTAGCGAGCCTGCCATGCATATCCACTTCGCCCGATCTACGCCTCCCGATCTTGGGCGGATGTTTCTTCCCCGCTGGATGGTCCCTGCCACCCAATGCCTTGTCCCTCGACCAGAAGTCGCTGGGACCTGACGCCATCGGATCTGGAATGAACGGAAGCGTCTGCCGCGGACGAACGACAATATGGATGAACTAGCCATCTTTCTTCCTGCCGCGCCCTTATCCTCTGCGGTCCTTATTACGCTGATGGCGGGAAAGCTGACCGACCGGAAACACGTCGTGGCGCGATTGAGCGTTGGTTTTGCCGTGCTGACCTGCCTGATTGCGATCGGCCTGCTTGCCACGCAGATGAGCGCGTCCCAGCCACACGTGGCTGCAACGGGTTGGGGCTGGGGCAGCCTCTACCTGGACCCCCTGGGCAGCGTCATGGCTGTGCTCGTGTCGGCCATCAGCCTGGTGGTGCATGTCTATTCCGTCCGTTACATGGCGGAGGAACAGGGCTACGGGCGCTTCTTCGCGCTGCTGGATTTGATGACCCTGGCCATCCTGTTGATGGTCGCCGCCGGGGACCTCATCACCCTCCTCGTGGCCTGGCATCTGGTGGGGGTGCTGCTTTATTTCCTGCTGGGCCACGACCTGCGCCGGGCCGAGGCGCAACGCTACGCCTTCTGGACCTTCTTCACCTACCGCCTTGGCGACCTGCCCCTGGTCTTGGCCGCACTCCTGCTGTACCAAGCCTACGGCACCCTGTCCTTGCCGGACCTGTTCCAACACGTGGCCGCGGACCCCTACGTGCGCACGGTCCTGGGCCTGCCCCTGGCGCCCACCGTGGGCCTGCTGGTGGCCCTGGCCGCTTTCGCCCGCTCGGCCCAGTTCCCCCTGCACCCCTGGCTGCCCTACACCATGGAAGGCCCGACGCCGGTCTCGGCCCTGATGCACGCCGGCATCGTCAACGCGGGGGGCTTCATCATCAACCGCTTCGCGCCGGTGTATGTCCACGCCGGCGAGGTACTGCACCTGGTTTTCGCCGTGGGTCTGGTCACGGCCATCCTCGGGTCTGTACTCATGCTGACGCAGAACGACATCAAGAAGTCCCTGGGATATTCCACCATGGGCCAGATGGGCTTCATGTTCGTGGAGTGCGGCGTCGGCGCCTTTTCCCTGGCCATCTACCACCTGATCGCCCACGGCCTGTTCAAGGGGACCCTGTTCCTGGGCGCCGGCAGCATAATCGGCGATGCCCGCAAGCACGACGGCGTGCCTCACGACGATGTCTATACCTTTGTCGTGGAACGCCGGCCTGCCGGTCCCCGTCTGCCCTGGTTCCTGGCGGCGGCGATCACGGTGGTGGTGCCATTCGTGCTGCTGGGCCTGTCGCGCTGGCTCCTGGGCGGTGGCTTCGTCGGCGAGCAGGGGGCCATCATCCTGCTGTTCTTCGGCTGGGTCACGGGCGCCCAGTTGCTGTTCGCCACCTACCGCCTGCCGGCTGACAGCCCCTGGCGTCTGATGGCTATGATCGTGCTGTCCCTGACCATCGTCGTGGCGGGCTATACCCTGATGGAACACGCCTTCGGCAGCTTCCTCTATCCGGACCAGGAAGTGAGTCAGGCCCTCTACGAGGCTGCCAGCATTCCACTGCCCCTCTTCTACGGCCTGGTCACCATTGTCACCCTGGTGGTGGTGCTGGGTTGGCTGTTTGCCTTCCGCAACATCGCCAACGGTGACGCCCACGTCTTCCGCGCCTCGCCGGTGCGGCTGGCCATCTATTCCCTGATCTCCCGGGAGTTCTACGTCGCCGACCTGTACGCCTGGCTGTCCCAGGAGGTGCTGGCCCTGTCCCGGCGTATGAACATCTGGTCCAGGTGGGTGTGACATGGTGTACCTGTTGGCGGCCGCACCGTTCCTGACCCTCTATCCGTTCAGCATCCTACTCAATGCAGCCCACGGGCGGCTGCGCCACCCCGTCGCCCGTTTCACGTTGCTACTGCTGTGGCCGCAGATCGGTGTGCTGCTGCTGCATCTGGCCCGGGAAACTGTGCCGCCATGGTTCGTGACCTGGGGG
>JBJKSP010000136.1:0-7612 GCA_046703865.1 Thiobacillaceae bacterium | reverse complement strand
GGCTTAGGCAGGGCCCAGTCCCCCCGCCGGTCCTGGCTCAGGGACCGGATCAGGTAGTCGGCCAGGAAGAACTCCTGAAGCGAGCTGTGGGCGAAGCGGAAACCGGTCTGATCCCCGTCGTCCTGGCGCACCAGGAAGGTGGCGGTGCGCAGGTCCTCCTCCAGCTTGTCCGGGTCCAGGTTGCGGTAGCGCAGGCGCAGGTCTTCCTGGCCCTCCAGCCAGCGGTGTAGCCAGGCCTCCAGGTCGGTGGGGCTGAACACCCGCCGTCCGGCCCGCCACAGTTCGGCCGCCAGATGGGCCATGAGGCGCTGCTTGTGCTCGGGCTTCAACTGGTGCTTGCCGCTGTCCCGCTCCAGCCAGGACCGGACCAGGCGCCGGTACAGGGTGACGCCGTAGGCCTTGCGCCCCTCGGCCCGCCAGGCTTCGATGTCCGGGATGAAGCGGGCGACCAGCCTGAGGGTGTAGGGCCGCTGGTGCAGCCTCATCAGTTCTCCACAACAAGGCAGCGAATGGTACTAAACTCGGTACCGTCCCAGTTCGAGACCTGTCGCCATGCAAACCCTGCCCGCCCAAGAGATCAAGCGCCGCGGTCTGGCCGCCTTGGAGGAACTCCTGCCCCACGGCCCGGTACACATCCTCAAGCACAACCGGCCCGCCTGCGTGGTCCTGAGCGAAGAGGACTATGCCCGGCTGAGCATCGGCCCGGCAGGAAAGGACGTAGGCAGCGCCTGGGATGCGCTTCTGGCCCCGCCCGGCAGAGGCGCCGAATCGCGCGAGGCCGTGGATGCGCGGATCAAAGGCGAGCGGAACGACTGGGGATGATCCTGTTCCTGGATGCCTGCGTCGTGATCTATCGCCTGGAAGAAGTGAGTCCCTGGAATGCAAAGGTGGCGGAACTGCTGGGCGGCCTACGGAGCGAGCACCCTGGGTCCAGTCTGGCCATCTCCAGGCTTTCAGTACTGGAATGCCGGGTGAAACCCATGCGTGATGAGAATGCGGAATTACTGGAACGCTACGACCGGTTCTTCGCAGCCCCGGACCTCTGCACCGTGGATTTGGATGCCCGGGTGATCGAGGGAGCGACGCGACTTCGCGCCCGATTTGGCCTTCGCACCCCGGACGCCATCCAGGCGGCCAGCTGCCTGTCGCTGGACGAGCCGGCCCTGTTCATTTCCAACGATTCGGTATTCGAAAGGGTGCCGTTCCACAACTTGCACATTCTCTGATGGCCCAACACGGACTGAACAAGACCGAAATCGAGGCCCGGCTCGACGACTGGCTGGAAACGGAATTCACCTTCCACAACGTGGGTCCCGTGGCGGCAGCCCTGGCGCGCATGTCCCGGGACGACCAGGACTTCGCCCTGGACTGGATCCGGCGCATCGCCACCACCAACATCACCCTGGCCTTCCGCTTCAGCCGCCGCGCCCCGGAACTGATCCGACGCCTGGACCGTCGCGTCATTGAGGCCTGGGCGGTCCACCTGTGCGACACCTATGACCGGGCCGGCATGGCCGCCGCCGTCGCGGTGGCGGACGACGTGGGCGGCTACGTGCAGGCCCGCCACGAGCACACCGCCGGGGCCCTGTTCGAGGACATCGCCCAGGTGATGGCCAACTTCGTGCACGGCCTGTCGGGACGCCGACTGAGGCTGGAGGAGGCCGAGGGGGCCTGGTGCGACGGGGAGAAGATCTTCCTGCCCGCCATCACGAGCGCCTTTCCCGGCGCCGAAGACAACTTCAAGCTCGCCAAATGCACCGTGGCCCTGCTTTGGGCCCAGACCCGCTACGGCACCTTCCGTGCGGACATCCAGGGGGCCTGTGCGGCCTTCGAACACCCGGACCGCGCCCTGACCCAGTTCCACGCCCTGGAGACCCTGAGGCTCAGCGCCTGCATCCGGCGGGAACTGCCCGGCCTGGGCCGTGAGATGGACCGGTTGCGGGCCGAGCTGGGCGAGTCCCCGCCGAGGGACTGGGAAGGCTACGCGCAATCGCTTTCGAATCCCGAGGCCGGCGTGGAGGACAGCCTGGCCTTGCTGGCCGGGGCCTACGCCCTGCCCGACTTCCAGCCCTTCTGCTACCAGGGCGAGTTGCACCCGGACGCCGTGGCCGCGGCGCGCGCCGCCCGGATGGACAGGGAGAAGGCCCGGCTGCGCATCAAGCTGGCCCAGGTGGAGGAGGAACTGCACAGGCATCGGGAAGACATCGCCGACCGACAGCCCGGAGAGCCGGCATCCCAGGACCGGTCCGCCTTCCGGGCCGAGGCCAGGGACGAGGACGGGCGCCTGGACTTCGAGCTGACCCTGGACGGCGCGCCGGTGGCCCCGCCCAACGACGTGAAGCAGCTGCTCACCTCCATCTGGCTGGACTTCGGCGGGATCCCCCCCGAATACCTGGTGCCCGCCGGCGACGGGGAATACGACCCGGGCCTGTATGCCGACCGGCCCACGGACCCGGACGCCGTGTGGCAGGGGACCTATCACGAGGAAGGGGCTGAGCTCTATCCCGAGTGGGACCACGGCCGCCAGCATTACCGCAAGAACTGGTGCGTCATGCGGGAGAAGGAGGTGAAGCCGGTGTTCGACGACTTCCGCCGCCGCACCCTGGACCGGCACGCGGGACTGGTGAAGCACCTGCGCCGGGCCTTCGAGGCCATGCGCGACGAGAACCGGCTGCTGAAGCGCCAGGTCTACGGCGACGACGTGGACATCGACGCCCTGGTGGAGGCCCTGGCGGATTCCCGGGACGGGCGGGAGATGAGCGACCGGCTGTTCACCCGGGTGCACCGGGCCGAGCGCAACATCGCCGTGGGCTTCCTCATCGACATGTCCGGGTCCACCAAGGGCTGGATCAACGAGGCGGAGCGGGAGGCCTTGATCCTGCTGTGCGAGGCCCTGGAGCGCCTGGGCGACCGCTACGCCATCTATGGCTTCTCAGGCATCACCCGCAAACGTTGCGAGCTGTTCCGCATCAAGACCTTCGCAGAAGCCTACACGGAGGAGGTCAAGGCACGCATCGGCGGCATCCAGCCCCAGGAGTACACCCGCATGGGTTTCGCCCTCCGGCACATGACCCGCCTGCTCCAGGCGGTGGAGGCCCGCACCCGGATCCTGATCACCCTCTCCGACGGCCGGCCGGACGACTACTTCGACGGCTACCGCGGCCCCTACGGCGTGGAGGACACCCGCATGGCCCTGCTGGAGGCCCGACGGGCCGGCATCCACCCCTTCTGCATCACCATCGACAAGGAAGCGCGGGAGTATCTTCCCCACATGTACGGGGCCGCGCGCTACATCATCCTGGACGACGTGGCACAGCTGCCCTTCAAGGTCTCGGATATCTACCGGCGTCTGACCACCTGACGGCTACTTCGTCTCCGCCTTCACCACCTGATAGCCGGCGGGGATCTCAAACTCGCTCTCCGGGATCGGCTTCGTATTGTAGTCATCGTAGGTCAGGCTGAAGCGCGTGGCCACCTTCTGGGCCAGTTGGACCATGCGCCCGCTACCCTGGTACTGGGTCTCCACGTCCAGGGCGCAGATCATGCCCTTCTCGGACAGCCGCCTGAGCACTTCGGCCATGGTCAGGGCCTGATCGGCGGAGACCTTGGCGTCGATGGGCACCCCCGGCAGGAAGTCGGGTGCCTCGGCGGCCTTGCGCAGTGCGCTCAACTCCTTCTGTTCCCGGGTCCCAGCCGCAAGCCAGACACTGCCCACCAGACTGAAGACCGCCTTCTCGTTCCCGATCTCGGTGGGCATGGCCGCATCCAGCCGGTACTCCTCGCACTTCCAGTTGCGGATGGTGTGATCCCGGCCTGTCTTGGCCAGGTCCATCTTGAGTTCCCTGCGCACGACCTTGGCCTCGTGAGTACCCAGCTTGGGGGGCATGGCGTAAACGGTGGCCTGTCGCAGGGCTTGATCCAGAACCACCACCTTCCTGTCGTGCAGGTCATAGAGGAAGGAATAGGCCCGGCCCCGGTCGATGAGGTCGCGGCGCAGATGTGTATTCTTGATCATCAGGGTTTCGCGGCCCATGATCGGCAACCCGATGGAGGAGACGGTGCTGCGGCCTGTCAGGGTCAGGTCGGCATGAGCCGGGACGACTGCGGCCAGACCGGCCGCAAGAATCAGTGTGCGGATCATTTCTTGTTCACCATTTCCGGGTGTTCTTGTGGTCCGTGGGCTTCGCTCAGGTTGAAACGCCGATACAGCATCATGAGTGGTTTCGGTGCCCACCAGTTCAATCGTCCCAGCAGCCGCAGGGAGGCCGGCACCAGCAGCATGCGCACCAGGGTGGCATCGACCAGGACCGACAGCAGCAGCCCCAGGCCCATGGCCTTCATGAACACCACTTCCCCGGTCGCGAAGGCACCCAGGACGATGCCGATGAGCAGGGCGGCATTGGTGATGATCGGGCCGCTGCGCTGGATGCCTGTGGAGACGGCCAAGGCATTGTCGCCAGTGGCGTCGCACACCTCCTTCACCCGGGACAGCAGAAACACCTCGTAGTCGATGGCCAGACCGAAGGCAGAGGCGAAGATCAGCACCAGTATCGTACCATCCATCGATCCCTGGGGCGTGAAATCGAGCAACCCGGCGAGGTGCCCATCCTGGAATATCCACACCAGGGCGCCGAAGGTGGCCGACAGGGACAGCAGATTGGTGATCACGACCTTGATGGGCACCAGCACGCTGCCCAGCATGAGGAACAGCAGCACGCAGATGACGCCGACGATGGCGGCGATCACGATGGGCACCCCCTTGGCCAGGGAACCCAGATAGTCCAGGTGGAAGGCGGGAAAGCCGCCCACCTCAACCTGGGCCAGGCCGGGAGGCGTTGGGATGTCGCGGATGCGCTGGGCCAGGGCCCTGGCCTTCGGTGATGTGGGCTCCGGTTTGTAATAGACGTAGATCAGGGTTTGCTTGCCCTTGGCCAGACGGGACAGGGCCTGGGCGGCAAGGGGAAACTGGTCGGGGTTGGCGTAGAGCAGTTGATAGTCGCTGAGGGTCAGCTTGGGGTCCAGGGTGGTCAGGGAGATGACCTTGCGCACCCCGGGAAGTGCCTGGATCTCGTCGGTCAGTCGGTGTAGACCGGTGATGGCCCGGTTCCCGTGGAGATCACCCGCGGCCGTCACGGCCACGATGATGGGGCTCAGATCCGCGGGCTGAAAGGAATGGGCCAGCGCATCCTGCACCTGCCGGCTCTGCGCACCCTTGGGCAGGGACCTGGCGTCGAAGGGGCCGATTTGAATGCTCAGCACGGGCGTGCCCATGGCCAGCAGGACGGCCAGTGTCACAAGCAGAACCGCCCAGGGGTGGCGCATTACGAAATGGCTGAATATGTACCATCGTCCGCCCTGCCGCTGATGCCGCGCCCGGCTGGCCAGGATCGGCAGCGCCAGACGGTCCACCCGATCGCCCAGCAGACTCAGCAGGGCCGGCAACAGAACCACGGCGGCCAGCATGGCGGAGACCACCGAGATGCTGCCGGCCATGGCCATGTTGTGGAAAAAGTGCTGGGGCAATAGAAAT
Source organism: Thiobacillaceae bacterium (assembly GCA_046703865.1). Taxonomy (GTDB): domain Bacteria; phylum Pseudomonadota; class Gammaproteobacteria; order Burkholderiales; family Thiobacillaceae; genus JBJKSP01. The sequence continues at coordinate 2,082 of JBJKSP010000136.1, read as the reverse complement.
ACACACAGCATGCTGGCGGCTACCGTCATCCCGCTGAAGGCCACGGTTCGGCCGGCCGTGCCCAGGGTTCGCCGCAGGCTCGCATCCACGCTGGCGCCCTGGCTCCGTTCCTCCCTGAAGCGCGACAGGATGAACAGGGCGTAGTCGATGGCCAGGCCCAGGCCCAGCATGGACACGACGTTGATGGTATAGATGCTGACTGCGGCCACGTTGGTGCTGAGCTTGAGCAGGGCCACCGATAACAGGATGGTGGAGAAACCGACGACCAGGGGGAGCAAGGCCGCCACCACGGAGCCGAACACCCACAGCAGCAGCAGGGTCAGGGCGCCGAAGCTGATGAGTTCGGCGTTGCGCAGGTCGTGCCCCAATTGGACCCGGGTATCCCAGTAAGTGGCCAGCTCTCCGCCCAGTTCCACCTTCAGCACGTCGCTTTTCAGCTCTTTGCGCAGTCTGTTGAAGGCATTGATACCCTCGTCCTTGCCCCTTGCCAGGGATACCATGGCATAGGTCATGCGCCCGTCCGCAGATTTCAGCCGCGCATCCCCCGTGGCGTAGTAGCTGGTCACCGAGCCCACCTCGGGATTCCGCGCCACACCCATCAGCACGTTCTCCACAGCGTCCCGGTAGGCCGGGTCATCCACGGTGTGATCGAAGCCTGGCCGGGGCCGGAACAGCACGATGACCATGGTCTCGTCCCGGCCGAGGATCTCGCGGACGCGCTCGGTGGTCAGGGCCGATCCGCTGCCTGGCACCTCCCAGCCGGGGGCCAGGGTCAGGTGCTGCATCACATCTCGGCTGTAGAACAAGGCCAGCATCAACAGCAGGACCGAGAGCCCCACCACCTTCCAGGGGTGGCGGATGTTGAGCTCTCCCAGGGATCGGAACATTAGGCGGATGACTGGGGTGGTTGGGTTGGCGAAGGCCGAAGCATAACAATGCCCGCCGCGTGATGCGATGGCATACGCCGGAAATATGCACTGCGGTGCGCCTTATGGACGGCCCATGCACTGGCTGCGGTGCCATTCGCGCCGGATAATCGGGAAATGTCCCTCAAGCTCGTGATCGGCCGCTTCTACAGCAACGGCGCCTACGGCCGTTCGTGGGGCGTGCGTCGGATCGAGGCGTTTTCCCTGGACGACGAGAGTGGCGAAGAGACCGTCTGCTACAAAGGCATGGCAGGGACCTGCAGGCGCCGGGCAGGCATCTGCACCCTGGACGAGTTCATGCGTTGGGCCAGGTACGAAGTGGCCCTGAACGAGAATTCCTGGCAGCGGGTGGATTCAACAGATCCCGAATGACGACACCCTGAAATAGACAGGCCGCGCCCTGGGGCGCGGCCTGTCTTGGCGATGATGCCCCGAGGTCTACTTGCCCTTGCCTACCACCTCGATCTCGACACGGCGGTTGGGCGCCAGGCATTTGATCAGCTTGGCCTTGGGCTGGGACATGTCACACTGCACCACGGGCTGGGAGGAGCCCATGCCACTGGTGATGATCACGCCCGGCTTCACGCCCTTGGCGACCAGATAGGACTTGACGGAGCGGGCGCGTGCCTCGGACAGCTTGAGGTTGTATTTGGGATTGCCCGTGATGTCCGCATGGCCGACGATCCGGATCTGCTCCACCTCTCCCATGCCCTTGATCTTCTCGGCGATGGCGTCCAATTCGGCCCTGCCCTGTTTGGACAGGTCCCGGATGCTGGACTTGTTGATCTTGAACAGGGTGTCCGCGGACAGCACGGCCTTGGTCGTTGTCTCGGCCGGGACCTGGGGCTTTGGCGCCACAGCCGGTGAGGCTTCGGCGACCTTGCCGGGGGCTTGCGCGGAGGGTTCCGGCGCCCTGGTCGCTTCGGCAGGATTGGTGATACCCGTGACCTGGGGCTGTTTCAGTATGTTCGCCCAGGCATTGGGATTGAGGAAGTCGACGCCGCCTATGCCGCCAGGGGGGCTGGCCCAGGGATTGCTGGCGGTGGGCGGAACGGGCGGGTTATAGGTCAGGAAGTGTTGCCACATCGGGCCGTAGGACCTGGGGTCCATGGCCGCTCCCATTAATCCCATGTAGGTGGCCGGATTGACCATGCTG
>JBJKSP010000135.1:0-4254 GCA_046703865.1 Thiobacillaceae bacterium | reverse complement strand
ATCTACTCAGGCATGGTCTTCTTGTTCTTGGTGGTGGTGTAGAAGTGGCCGGTGCCCGCCGTGGACTCCAGCTTGATCTTTTCGCGTCCGCCTTTCGCCATGGCCTATCTCCTCAGACGTGTTCGCCGCGGCTGCGCATGTCGGCCAGCACGGTCTCGATCCCGACCTTGTCGATGAGGCGCAGCCCGGCGTTGGTCAGACGCAGGCGCACCCAGCGGTTTTCGCTCTCCACCCAGAACCGGCGGTACTGGAGATTGGGTAGGAAACGGCGCTTGGTCTTGTTGTGGGCGTGGGAGACATTGTTCCCCACCATCGGCTTCTTGCCGGTAACCTGACATACACGGGCCATCATGACACCCCAGGAATCGCTGCTTACGGAAAGTCGGGCTTTGTACCACAACCGAACGGCTTGCGTCAAAGCAAACCCCGCTCGGCGAAGGAACAGCCCTGCCCCGCGGCCACGATGAAATGGTCCAGCACCTTCACGTCCACCAGGTTGAGGGCGGTCTTCAACTGCTCGGTGAGCCAGCGGTCGGCCTGGCTGGGCTCGGCGACCCCGGACGGATGATTGTGGGCGAAGATCACACCGCCCGCGTTGTGTGCAAGGGCGCGCTTGACCACTTCCCGGGGGAAGACGGAGGTCTGGGTGAGGGTGCCGCGGAACAGTTCCTCCTCCGCCAGCACCCGGTTCTGGGCGTCCAGGAAGACGGCCATGAACACCTCGTGGGGCAAACCCGCCAGCCTCAGGCGCAGGAATTCCCGCACCGCGCGCGGCGAGCCCAGGGCATCGCCCGTACGCATCTCCTCGGCGAGCGCCCGGCGGGCCATTTCCAGCACGGCCTGGAGCTGTGCGTATTTGGCCGAGCCCAGGCCCGGCACGGCCAGGCATTCGTCCAGACCAGCGGAGAACAGGCGTGTAAGGCTCCCGAATCGGGCCATCAGGTCCCGGGCCAGGTCCACCGCGCTCTTGCCGCGCATGCCCACGCGCAGAAAGATGGCCAGCAACTCCGCGTCCGACAGGGCCGCTGGGCCCCGCTGCAGCAGCTTCTCCCGCGGGCGCTCGCCTTCCGGCCAATCCGTGATCGCCATGCCCTTCTCCCCGTGCTTTTGTAGAATGGCACGAATTTAACCCCATTCGAGGATCGGGATGGAGCCTTCCCTGAAGCGCATCGTGCTGGGCATCACCGGCGGCGTGGCCGCCTACAAGGCGGCGGAGCTGGCCCGGCTGCTGGTCAAGGCGGGCGTGGACGTGCAGGTGGTGATGACCGAGGCGGCACGGCACTTCGTAGGCGCCGCCACCTTCCAGGCGGTCACGGGCCACCCGGTGTTCACCGACCTGTGGGACGAACGCATCGACAACGGCATGGCCCACATCGACCTGACCCGGGGCACGGACGCCGTGCTGGTGGCCCCCGCCTCGGCCGACTTCCTGGCCAAGCTGGTGCAGGGCCGGGCCGACGACCTGCTCTCCACCCTGTGCCTGGCGCGGGATTGCCCGCTATTGGTGGTGCCGGCCATGAACCGGCAGATGTGGGAGCACCCCGCCACCCAGCGCAACCTGGCCCAGCTCATGGCCGACGGCGTGGTCGTGACGGGGCCCGACGAGGGCGCCCAGGCCTGTGGCGAGACGGGCTTCGGACGGCTGCTGGAGCCGGAGATCATCATCGAGGCCCTGGAGGCCTGGTTCCAGCCCAAGCGTCTGGCCGACCTCAAGGTGCTGATCACCGCCGGCCCCACCTTCGAGCCCATCGACGCGGTGCGGGGCATCACGAATTCCAGTTCCGGCAAGATGGGCTATGCCGTGGCCCGGGCGGCCGTGGAGGCGGGCGCCCAGGTCACCCTGATCTCCGGTCCCACCTGCCTGCCCCCGCCCCGGGATACCAGGGTCGTCGCCGTCCGGACTGCCCAGGAGATGCTGGAGGCGGTGGAGAAGGCGGCCGACGAGGCCGACATCTTCATCTCCGTGGCGGCGGTGGCCGACTATTACGTGCTCAACCCCAGCGAGATGAAGATCAAGAAGGACGCCCACATCCTGACCCTGGAACTGGCGCCCAATCCGGACATCCTGGCCAACGTCGCCAGCCGCCCCAAGGCGCCCTTCTGCGTGGGTTTCGCCGCCGAGAGCGAGTACCTGGAGGAATATGCGGAACTCAAGCGCAAGCGCAAGCACCTGCCGCTGATCGTGGCCAACGACGTGCGCGAGGCCGTGGCCGCCGACCAGGTGCAGCTCATCCTCTTGGACGAGGCGGGGAGGCACGTGCTGGAGCACGCCGACAAGCTGACCCAGGCGCGCCGGCTGGTGGAACACATCGCCATGCTTTACAACGCGAGCTACCAGTAGGAGCGGCTTCAGCCGAGAACCCGCCTCCTCGCGGCCGAAGGTGCTCCCTCAGCCCCTACACGACAAGGACGCCCATGCACGTAGACCTGAAGATCCTCGACCCCCGCATCGGCGGCCAGCTGCCCCACTACGCCACCCCGGGCAGCGCCGGCCTGGACCTGCGCGCCTGCATGGACGGGCCCGTCAGCCTCAATCCCGGAGAGACCCAACTCATCCCCACGGGGCTGGCCATCCACCTGGCCGATCCGGGTTACGCGGCCATGATCCTGCCCCGGTCCGGCCTGGGCCATAAGCACGGCGTGGTGCTGGGTAACCTGGTGGGGCTCATCGATTCGGACTATCAGGGCCAGCTCATGGTCTCGGTCTGGAACCGGGGCCAGGAGGCCTTCACCATCCAGCCCCTCGAGCGCATCGCCCAGATGGTCATCGTGCCTGTCGTTCAGGCCAAGTTCCGGCTGGTGCAGGACTTCGGGGCAAGTGATCGGGGCGAGGGCGGATTCGGCAGCACGGGCAGCCACTGAACTACCCAACGCTGCCCTGCAAGCCGAAGCGCCAGTGCCGATACCTGATACCTGACCTCTGATCCCTGGCTCAGCACTGCTCCCAGGGCAGTCCATCGTAGCGCCAGCCGTTCTGGGTGCTGCGGCGGTGCTGGTCGTCCAGTTCGCCCTCGAAGCCATAGAGCACGTTGTAGACGTCGGTGAATCCGTTGCGCTCCAGGAAATCGCCCGCTTCCCGGGAACGGTTGCCGGAACGGCAGATGAGGATCACCGGACGGTGATGGGAGGCGGCCATCCTCACCTGGCCCAGGAAGTGGGGGTTCAGGTCCCAGTTGATGCCGTCGTACCAGGCGATGAGGATGGAGCCCACCGCGTGGCCGACAAACAGGTATTCGAATTCCGAACGGCAATCGATGAACACCGCATCCTGGTGTTCCTGGAGGAAGGCATGGGTCTCTTTGGGCGTGAGGTGTTGCATGGTGATCTCCTGTCGATGGAAGGCGTGGGAACGGTGATGGAAGCGGGGATCACCGACATCGGGAGATCGTGCGAATCAGGCGGTCGTCGAATCGAGGCATGGCTCGGGGCGTAGGGTATCGGCTCGTCATGAATGATATTCGTGATTTTTATGTCTCCAAAAATTTATTTTATTTATATCCCGGGCAAGTGCAAGGAAGGTGGCCGGACAAGGCTCCCATGTACAATTTCCCTTTATGGCCGTTGAGCCGATACCGGCACTAGCGCCCAAGCCACCATGCCCGACCGAACCGCCGAACTCCAAGCCCTCGCCCGACGCCGCATCCTGATTCTGGACGGTGCCATGGGCACCATGATCCAGCGCCACAAGCTCCAGGAGGCGGATTATCGCGGCCGGCGCTACGCCGAGTGGCCCCGGGACCTGAAGGGCAACAACGACCTCCTGACCCTCACCCAACCCGAGGTGATCCGGGAGATCCATGCGCAGTACCTGGAAGCGGGCGCGGACATCCTGGAGACCAACACCTTCAACGCCAACCGCGTCTCCATGGCCGACTACGGCATGGAAGATCTGGTCTTCGAGTTGAATTTCGAGGGGGCGAAGCTGGCCCGGACCGTGGTGGACGAATATACGGGCCGCAACCCGGATAGGCCCCGCTTCGTGGCCGGGGTGCTGGGCCCCACCAGCCGCACCGCCACCCTGTCGCCGGACGTGAACGACCCGGGTTTTCGCAACATCAGTTTCGACGCGCTGGCGGAGACCTATTACCTGGCCACGGACGGCCTGATCAAGGGCGGCGCCGACCTGCTGCTCATCGAGACGGTGTTCGACACCCTAAATGCAAAGGCGGCCGTGTTCGCCCTACACAAGTATTTCGACGATACGGGCGAGCGCCGGCCCGTCATGATCTCCGGCACCATCACCGACGCCTCGGG
>JBJKSP010000134.1:0-2518 GCA_046703865.1 Thiobacillaceae bacterium | reverse complement strand
TCGCTGACGTCGGTAACGCGTGACGTGCAGCTTGCCTTCGTGCCCGCGCGCTCGAAGACTTCGGCTATCGTCTCCAGCCCTCGATCGGACCACACGAAAGTGTCGGCGGTCAGGCACTTGCCGCTGCTCTCAGGTCCGTATATCTCGACGATGCGGCCACGCGGGAGGCCGCCGAGGCCCAGCGCCACGTCGAGCGCGATCGAACCGGTCGGGATCACCTCGACCGGCACCCGCGTCTCCTCGCCAAGGCGCATGATCGAGCCCTTGCCGAACTGCCGCTCGATCTGGAGGAGAGCAGTCTCCAGGGACTTCTCCCTGTCGCCCGCCCGCTCGACGCTTGGCCTGCTGTTTGCTGCCATGGGGACTCCCTGCCGGGTTTAGGGGCCTGCGGGGACCTCCCGCACCGCCCAGGTCGTCTGAGTCTGGGTCCCGCCGGACGTCCCCCGGCGGTCATCGTTGGACACGCTACGCACCACCACCGACATTTCTGCCGCGCGCCACGAGGCGCCTGCCCGCGGGCGGATTTCGAGGCTGTTTTCCCCCAGTTGCGCGACGTTGCGCCGACCGGAGGCCACTGCCACTAGTCAAACTATAGAACGAACGTGTATTCGACCATGGGCGACACGCCGAAAGCGGGCGAGAAATTCTGGGAAGTTCTGGCCCTTCACGGCTTTGAGCTGGTGCTTTCCTGGCCGGTGCGCAGGGGCGAGGGGTCCGCTGCGGCGCCGTATCCGCCGCGGGCTAGCATCGGCAGCAATCACCAACCTCCTGCGCAAGGAAGTTCGATCATGCCACTCGATGAGGACGTGGTTCGGCTCGCCAAGGGCAAGAACCTGGCCACCGTGGTGACCCTGATGCCGAGCGGGCAGCCACAGGCCCTGCTCACCTGGGTCGACGTCGAAGACGACCACCTTCTGGTCAACACCGAGCCGCAGCCGCAGAAGGCCAGGAACGTCGCTCGCGACCCGCGCGTCACCTTGTTGATCCAAGGCGACAGCCCCTACGACTGGGCCGAGATCCGCGGGCATGTGGTGGAGACCATCACCGGCGACCGGGCCAGGGCGCACATCGACGAGCTGTCGCGCAAGTACACCGGCCAGGACTACGCCCCCGCCGTCGGCCCGCACGGCCGGGTGATCCTCAAGATCGCGGCGGACAAGGTCAACACCCCGCGCCTGCTGGCCGGGTAGCGCGCTCAGGGTCTGCACTCCGGGTGGGGCCTCGGGTCTGCCTGTCGCGTGGAGGGCTCAGGGCTTGCGCGCCGGTGCATTAGGTCTGCAGGGCCTGTGGGGCTAACCTGCGGGTCCCCACGGCGACTGTGTGCACCACGCATCACTGCTGTCACGGCGCCTAGATCGTAGACCATGGTTCTGGTGTACATCTCGGATGGTAACGACGTATGCGATGCCGGACCAAGGCGACAATTCGGATACCAGTGCGGACATCTGGATGATCGTGGGTATTTACCCCCGGATGGACGCGTCTGAAATTAACTCAGCGGTTTCCGCAATGGGATGGTTGTAACAACACCCCCAATAGAGTGGGTATGTTGTTGCAACCATGCCAAACGATGGCGGGGCGCGAGGGCCGGGTGGGGGTGATGGGGCTGGAGAGGCACAGGGGAATGGGTCTAGGGAGCGATTGCCCGATCACCTGATCGCGGTTCGCGGTGTCCGGTTTGCCGGTTTGCCGGTTTGCCGGTTTGCCGGTTTGCCGGTTTGCCGGGCACGCAGGCACTCCGGCCAGGAACCCATAACTTAAAAGACGCGCACATGTGGGGGGTAGTGCGTCTAGCGCAGCTTTTCTGGCACGTTGAAGGTGTCGCAGACCGAGCGCCAGACCACCTTGGCGTCCACGCCGTCGGCGAGGGCACGTTCGATGGTGCGTCCGCCCAGGTTGTCGAATACGAAGTCCTTGGCCACGCTCTGCGCGTAAACGTCGCCGAACTGCGCTCTCATCAGATCCCAGAATTCCGTCAGCCGCACGCCGCCCAGGGTACTGCCGGGCGGGCCCTGGCCCGGTTCGCTTCTTCGCAGGCAAGGCCGGAGTGAGGGGCGATCCCTGAGACCTTTTGACCCGATGTGTCGTTATCAAATACGTGGGAAGTAGTCGAGCACGGCGTACATCGCGATCTTGGGCGTGCGCCGCCCGACCAGAGCGCCGGCGTAGCGGGCCGGACGTGGCGGGTAGTCGCACGTTGGAGGGCGGATGGCCGCGCCTGCGGGGGTAAACGAGGGGCTTCCTCAGGAGCCAGCCGAGGCTGGGGTGGCTCAAGCCGAGGTCACGGACCCCGCGGAAGCAGCGCCTGCGAAAGCAGTGCCCACGGAAACAGCGCCTGCGAAAGCAGTGCCCACGGAAACAGTGCCCACGGAAACAGGGCCTGCTGAGACGGGGACAGAGACGGCCGACGCGGGGGTGGCTCAAGCCGAGGTCGTGCCTGCGCAGGCGGGGGCGCCTGTAGATGAACAAGGCCCGGCCGCGGAGAAGCTGGCTGAGGCCGCGACCACCGGGGAAGAAC
>JBJKSP010000133.1:0-3850 GCA_046703865.1 Thiobacillaceae bacterium | reverse complement strand
ACGCGGTGGAGGTGGCCCAGCCGTTCACCGACCCGGTCATCAAGGGCAAGCCGGCACGCGGCTACGGCGCCTTCGCCTTCCGCAAGCAGGATGCCGACTTCGTCGCCGCCTTCAACCGGCAACTGGCCGGCTTCATCGGCAGCCCGGCGCATGCCGCCCTGGTCAAGCCGTTCGGCTTCACCCGCGACGAGTTGCCCGGCAAGGTTACCGCCGCACAGCTCTGCAAGGGCTGACGCCCGCCTCGGCCCGGGCCCCGCGTGACTCGCCTCGCCCTGCCCACCCACCTGTTCCTCCAGCTGCTGCCCGGCCTCTGGCTGAGCTTGCAGATCACCGCCTGCGCCTCCCTGGTGGCCGTGCTTGCGGCGCTGGCGGCCGGTCTCGGCAAGCTCGCGCCCTACCGCCTGCTGCGCTGGCCGGCGGTGGCCTATACGGAGTTGTTTCGGGGCACCTCGGCGCTGGTGCAGCTGTACTGGGTCTACTTCGTGCTGCCGCTGTTCGGCCTCGACCTGTCCGCCTTCGCGGCCGGCGTCCTGGTGCTGGGCCTCAACACCGGCGCCTATGGCGCGGAGGTGGTGCGCGGCGCCGTCCAGGCGGTGCCCCACGGCCAGTGGGAAGCGGCCAGGGCGCTGAACCTGAGCCGCGCGCAAGCCCTGCGCCGCGTCGTCCTGCCCCAGGCCCTCGTCGCCATGCTGCCGCCGGCGGGCAACCTGCTCATCGAGCTGCTCAAGAACACCGCCCTGGTGTCGCTGATCACGCTGGCCGACCTCACCTTCCGCGCCCAGATCCTGCGGGCGGAAACCCTGCGCACCACCGAAATCTTCACCCTGGTGCTGCTGATGTACTTCGTCGCTGCGCAACTCCTGGGCGCCGGCATGCGTCTGGCCGAACGCAGCGCGAGCCACGGCCTGGATCACGGCGGGCTGCGCTGATGTTCGACTGGCACTACGCCTGGCAGATCCTGCCCGAGCTGCTGCGCGGGCTGTGGGTCACGCTGCAGGCCACCGTCGCCGGCATGGCCATCGCCATCGTGCTGGGCCTCCTGCTGGCCATCGCCCGCCGCGCCCGCAGCCGTTGGCTCGCCTGGCCCACCGCCGGCCTGGTGGAATTCGTGCGCAGCACGCCGTTCCTGGTGCAGATCTATTTCCTGTTCTACGTGCTGCCGTCCGCGGGCATCGAGTTCTCTCCCCTGACCACCGGCATCCTGGCCCTGGGCCTGCACTACGCCGCTTATTGTTCCGAGGTCTACCGGGCGGGCATCGAAGGCCTGCCGCGCGGCCAGTGGGAGGCGGCCCTGGCGCTGAACCTGGGCCGGTGGCACACCTGGCGCGACATCATCGTTCCCCAGGCCATCCCGCCGGTGCTGCCGGCGCTGGGCAACTACCTGGTGGCGATGTTCAAGGACACGCCCCTGCTGTCCGCCATCACCGTGCTGGAAGTGCTGCAGCGGGCCAAGATCCTGGGCTCGGAGACCTTCCGTTATGTCGAGCCGCTGACCCTGGTGGGCGCCCTGTTCCTGGTGCTGAGCCTGGCCTCGGCGGCGCTGGTGCGGCGCCTGGAACGGCACCTGCAGCCTCGGGGAGGCCCCGCATGAGTCCACTCATCCAACTGCGCCAGGTGCGCAAAAGCTACGGCCCGCTGGAAGTGCTTCGCGGCATCGACCTGGACATCGCCGCCGGCGAGACGGTCAGCATCATCGGCCCCAGCGGCTCGGGCAAATCGACCCTGCTGCGCCTCGTCATGACCCTGGACCGGCCCGACGGCGGAGAGCTGCTCATCGACGGCGAATCGCCCTGGCACGTGCAGCGCAACGGCCGCAGCGTGAAGGCGGACCAGGCCCACCTGCGCCGCGTGCGCGGCAAGGTCGGCATGGTGTTCCAGCACTTCAACCTGTTCCCGCACATGACCGCGCTGGGCAACCTCTGCGAGGCGCCGCGACGGGTGCTGGGCCTTTCGGCGGATGCGGCGCGCAAGCGGGCGCAGGGCCTGCTAGAGCGCGTGGGCCTAGCCGACAAGCAGCAGGCCTATCCGGCCCAGCTGTCGGGCGGGCAGAAGCAGCGCGTGGCCATCGCCCGGGCGCTGGCCATGGAACCGCGCATCATGCTCTTCGACGAGATCACCTCGGCGCTGGACCCGGAGCTGGTGGCCGGCATCCTGCAGCTGCTGCGCGAACTGGCCGAGGAAGGCGACATGACCATGCTCATCGTCACCCACCACATGCACTTCGCCGAGCAGTGCGCCGACCGCATGCTGTTCTTCGACCAGGGCGTGATCCTCGAGGACGGCCCGCCCGCCACCCTGTTCCACAACCCCGCCCACGAACGCACGCGCCGTTTCCTGGACAGCATCCTGGCCGGCGAGGCCTGAAGCCCCGATCCGGGGGTCCCCCGGGTTGAAGCTGCAGGCCGCGGTTCAAGGCCGGGCGGATATGGGCGATGATGACGCCACTTGGACCCGATGGAGCATCCCATGTCTTACCGATTCTTGGCGCTTACCGCCCTGGCCACCATCCTGCTGGCCGGCTGCGCAGACTGGCACCGCAATGTCTACGACGGGCTGCGCAAGCGGGACGAAATCCGGCGGCAGCATGAAGGCCTGCCTGAACGCACGGCCCCGCCGCCGGATTACGACACGTACAAGAAAGAGAGGCCGTAGCTGTGAACATTGGCCAGCCGTCGGCTTGATGGGGCCCTGGGCCTCACTTCATTCTCGACGCCAGCCGTATGGTCTCCCCCGCTACCATGAACGCCCCCATGCCCCGATGGTGCAGGGTCCTGGGGTCCTTGACCGCGGTGTCCACCCAGGCCCGGACTACTTCCAGGACGAACAGGCCGTAGCGGTTCACCAGGCGGGTGTCCGCCACCCGGCATTCCAGGCCGGCGTAGCACTCGGCCACCAGGGGCGCGCGCACCTGCCGGGCCGGCTTGGCGGTGAGGCCGACGGACCGGAACTTGTCGACGTCGCGTCCGGAACAGTTGCCCACCGCCACCACCTGGTCGGCCAGGTCGGCGGTGGGGATGTTGAGGGTGCACTCCCGTGCCGCCTTGAGCAGGCCGAAGCTGTAGTCCCGGTTGCTCAGCACGCAGCCCACCAGGGGCGGCTCGAACTCCATGGGCATGTGCCAGGAGAGGGTCATGACGTTGGGCCTGCCCTTGCCGGCGGTGGCCAGCAGCAGCACCGGCCCGGGTTCCAGCAGGCCGTAGACCTTGGAAAGTGGGTAGGACCGTTTCGCCATTTGCACCTCCTTGCGCTTGCCGCCCCGGGTGCTTTAAGGCTAGGTCATGACAGCCGGATCATCCTCCGACGGATTCCGCCAGGGCCGACACCACCGAGACGCCGCTGCCGTCCTCCGGGTCCAGCTCGCGCAGCAGGGCCAGATGGCGGTCGGCCGTGGCTTGGTCGCCCCGGCGCAGGGCGATGAAGACCATGGCCTTGAGGGCCAGCAGGGCCTCGCTGGCCGCGTCCGCACCGCCAGCGAACAGCGCCCGCCGCGTCCAGTGGGTGGGGTCCAGGGGCAGGCCGCACTGCCGGCCCGCCTCTTCCAGGGCGCGGAGGGCGAAATCCCCGGCCGACTCGAAGCGGCGCTGGCGGTTGTAGAACTTGTAGATCACCCGGTACAGGGGCAGGTGGTTCGGCGCCTGGGTGCAGGCGTAGTGCATGAGGAAGCCGGCCCGCTCCGGGTCGCCCGCGTACTCGGCCATGGCCCGGCGCAGCAGCGCCTCGGCCGGGAGCGCCTCTTGCGGCGGGTCGCCGTCCACTGAGGTGTTCAACCCAGGACCGCGGTATAGGCCCGGCGCAGGAGCTCCATGTCCACCGGCGTGCAGCCCCGGGCCTCGGTGATGGCCACGAAACG
>JBJKSP010000132.1:0-4718 GCA_046703865.1 Thiobacillaceae bacterium | reverse complement strand
GCCTTCCGGTCAGGATCGCCAGCCGGTGTTCCGCCTCGGCCAGGCCGGTCTCCAGGGGCGGGATCTGGGCCCGGGTCAGTTCCGCGTTGGTGCGCGCCTGTTCCACGTCCAGGGAGGTGACCAGGCCGGCCTGGGCCCGCCATTCGGTGATCTGCAGCGTCTCCAGCTGATTGGCCAGATTGGCCTTGGCGATCCGGACCCGTCCCTGGAGGCCGCGCAGTTCCACATAGTTGAGGGCCACCTCGGCGGCGAGGCTGACCTGGGTGGCGTGCAGGCTGGCCTCGCTGGATTCCAGATCGGCCTGGGCCGCCTCCACGCCGCGCCGGAGCCCGCCGAAGACATCCGGTTCCCAGCTCGCATCGAAGCCGGCGCTGTAGAAATTCCCGGTGGCGCCGCTGCCGGTTTCCCCGCTGCTCCTGCTCCGGCTTGCCGAGGCCGAGGCGGTGATGGTGGGAAAGCGCTGGGCGCCGGCCAGGGCCCGGCGGGCGCGGGCCTGTCTCAGGCGTGCCCGGGCGGACTTGATATCGGGCGCAGCCTTCAGGCTCTGCTCGATGAGATCGGCGAGGAGCGGGTCGCCGAGCTTCGCCCACCAGCGAGACAGGTCCTCCCTGGATGCCGTGGAGATGCCCGTCTGGCCTGCTTCGCTCCACGTCGCGGGAACGTCCTGCCGGGGCGGATGATAATCCGGTCCCACGGCGGCACAACCGGCCAGCAGCATGGGGAACAGGAGTGTCCACGCCCTGGGTCGCAAACCGCCGTATCCCAAATCAGGAACGCGCTTGATCGGCACCGTCACGTCTCTTTCTTTCTCGCAGGTTTGCGCCCAAGGCACCGCCGAGCGGATGCGGCAAACCGCGAAGCATGGCCCTCCCCACCCGTGAATACCGGCCGGAAACCGCATCTTATTTCGACGATCCTGGCTTGATGCCTCGGGTGTAAGCATAAAATTTTAAGCATTCTCCCCGTCATCGGGGCAATTGCGACGAAACCGGCGCCGGAACCTGGCCCGTCGCGCCGGAGTGGCGGCCAAGAAGTTCCCGGGTTCAGCCGCTCCGTTCCCGGTCGATATCGAGTCCGCGGCGTTGCACCAGGCGGGACCCCAAATCCTGGAGCCGCTGGCGTTGTTCGGGGCTCAGGGCCTGGTGGATCTGGTTCTCAATTTGATTCCTGATCGAGGCCATCCCGGCCCTGGCATCGGCGCCGGCTTCGACAAGGGCAGCGGCCCTGGCCTCGTCGAACCGGCCCGAGAGCGCCATGGCCCTCAATTCCAGGCTGGCCTTGCGCAGTGCCTTGGCTTGTTCACGTATCGCAGGGACGCGAGCATAGAGGATATCGAAGATGCGGTCGCGTTGATTCTCGGTCAGATCCAGGCGGCGCAGCAGACGCGGCAGGCGCACATCCTCGACCATGGCGCGCAGGCCCTGGAAATACATCTGTTCGCAACGGCCCTCGGGGCCGTCGGACAGGGGATCGCCATAGGTGCGCAGCGGCACGGCCAAGGCGATGCTGCTGGCGATCATGAAACGGGTGAGGACACGCTTGTTCATTTCCGGTTCCTTTCTATTCCTTCCATTGGTGCGATGGCATTTCAGTCTGCCCACAGGCCGCGTAAACGGGGGGCGGAAACGTGTAAATCTCAGTTAAGAGGGGTAACGGTCTGTTTCAGTTTCCTCGAAGACTCGTGGTCTTTGCAGGCGTCCGGTCCTCGCCGGGCCTCACCGGCTGTTGATCTTATCCGGCACAGGTCTATCTTTTGATCATGACTTCCGCAAACCTGCCCTCATGAGCGCCGACGACCCGGACGGGACCCCGAATCTCAAGCGTCGGACCTTTTTGACGGGGATGACCGTGGCGACGGGAAGCGTGGCCGTTGCGGGCACCGCGGTGCCCTTTCTCGCAAGCTTTTCGCCCAGTACCCGTGCATTGGCAGGGGGGGCGCCCGTGGACTTCGACCTCAGCGCCATGGAGGCAGGCGAACTGGTGACCGTGCAATGGCGTAAGAAGCCAGTCTGGATCCTGCGCCGCACCCAGCAACAGATCCAGAAGCTGGGCACGTTGGCAGGCGCATTGTCCGACCCGCTCTCCCAGGAGCAGCAACAGCCCCCCGACATGAAACTGGATCTCAAGGACGGGCTTCGTTCCGTGCAGCCGGAGTACTGCGTCCTGGTGGGGGTCTGCACCCACCTGGGCTGCACCCCTGAATATCGTCCCGTCGTCGGATCGGTGGAGCCGGATTGGCCCGGGGGCTTCTTCTGTCCCTGCCATGGATCGAGATACGACCTTGCCGGGCGCGTCTTCACCGGTTCGCCCGCACCTCTCAACCTGCCCGTGCCGCCCTATTACTTCAAGACCAGGCACGTGATCACCATCGGCGAGGTGAAGGGCGGCGGCGACCAGGGCTGGCAACCCTCCATCTGGTAAGGCTCGACGGCGCGTCCGTGCGCCGTGCGCATTCCGTCCCGCGCAATCCCACGGCCTCTCCATTCTGAACGTCGGGTTTCGCTCGCTGCCTCTCCGTTCATCGCTTTCGGCGCGAGGGTCGACACCGCGGGAAAACGCCGGAGCAACCACAATCCGGCATGGCCCAAGTATGATCCGCCGTTGGACCTGCCGGGGGCGAATGAGGATGACCAAGGTGCTGCTGGTGGACGACGATGTGGAGCTCGCCGGGATGCTTCAGGAGTACCTGGAGCAGGAAGGCTTCGAGACCTCCGTCGCCCATGATGGCGAAACGGGCGTGGCGGAAGCCCTCAGCGGCCGTTACGCCATCGTGGTGCTGGACGTGATGCTGCCGCGCGTCAGCGGCATCGAGGCCTTGGGGCGCATCCGCGTACAGAGCCGAGTCCCGGTGCTGATGCTGACCGCCAAGGGTGACGACATCGACCGCATCGTCGGCCTGGAACTGGGGGCCGACGACTACGTCCCCAAGCCCTGCACGCCGAGAGAGCTGGTGGCCCGGTTGCGGGCGATCCTGCGCCGTGTCCACGACGGAAACCTGGACCGGCCCCGGGAAGAGATGCTCGCCGCGGGTCCGCTGACCCTCTGGCCCCATAAGCGCAGTGCCCAATGGGACGGCCGGCCCGTCGAGCTGACCAGCACCGAGTTCAACCTGTTGGAAGTGCTCGCCCGCCACGCCGGGATGATCGTGAGCAAGGCCGAATTGTCCGAGCAGGGGCTGGGCCGGCCCCTGGCCCGCTACGACCGCAGTATCGACGTGCACGTGAGCAGTCTGCGCCACAAGCTCGGCCCCCTTTCCGACGGACGATCCTGCATCCAGACCGTGCGCGGCAAGGGCTACTTGTTTATCCGCGAGTAGGGCGTGTCGACATCTATTTCACGCATGCGACGGGGGCGATTTGGGATGCAGCCCGCGAAGCAAGACGCGCCGCAGTGTGAGCCACTGCAAGCGGTTTGCGACAAAGGGGGGTGCCCAAATCGCCCCCGTCCCGAAGGGTTGATGCGAGAAATGCGCGTCTGCGGCGTTGCAAAGCTTGCGAATGGAACGACCATTCGCTGCGCTTCGCGCCTTGCATCCATCACATTTTCGCGGCAACGCATCCGCGAAATAGATGTCGACACGCCCTAGCATGGGCCGCCTGTTCTGGAAACTCTTCTTCGCCTTCTGGATGGCCCTCCTGGCGGCCGGCATCGGCGTGGGCAGCGCCGTGTGGTTGCACAAGCAGGCCCGGTCCGGACTCGACCGGGCCCTTGCCGTGGGTCCGCCGGCGGCGCTGGTGGTCAATTCCGCCGCCATGACCCTGAGGCACGGCGGGGTCGGTGCCCTGCGCGACCTGATGGAGGATTGGGCCCGGCACGGTCATGGACATCTCTATGCAGTGGATGCCGCCGGCCATGACCTGTTCGGGCGTCCGGTTCCGCCCCGGGCGCTGGCCGAGGCGCGCATGCTGGCCGACAGGGCGGGGGGGGCTCCCATCGCCGCAAAGGTGCTGCTGTCCGACGGGACGTCCTTTCTGCTGTTCATACCCGCCGAGGTCCTGCCGATCAAGCTGCGGCTCATGGGGGATCGCGCCCATCTGCCGCCCGGCGTGACCATCGTCATCGGCATCCTGGTGAGCCTGGGTTTCAGCGCCCTGCTCGCCTGGTACCTGTCCAAGCCCATACGCCACCTGCGATGGGCCTTCGCGGCGGTGTCCAAGGGCAAGCTGGACACCCGTGTAACGTCCATGATGGGCCGCAGGCGCGACGAGATCGCGGACCTGGGCCGGGACTTCGACCGCATGGCCCAGCAGCTCCAGCAGCTGATCCTGTCCCAGCAGCGCCTGTTGCACGACGTGTCCCACGAACTGCGTTCCCCCCTGGCGCGCCTGCAGGCGGCCATCGGCCTGGCCCGGCAAAATCCCCGGAAGACCGAGGCGAGCCTGGAACGCATCGAGCGGGAAAGCATGCGCCTGGACGAACTGGTGGAGGAGGTGCTCACCCTGTCCCGGCTGGAGGCCGGCACCGGCGTAGGGAGGCGCGAACGGGTGGACCTGACGGAACTGGTTGCGGACATCGCCGATGATGCCCGTTACGAGGCCCAGGCGCATGGCCGCGATGTGACCTTCGCCGGAGACGGTGAAGCGGTAAGTGAGGTTTACGGACACATGCTGCACAGGGCCTTTGAAAACGTCGTCCGGAACGGGGTGAAGGTCACCCGGGAGGGGACGGCCGTCGAAGTGAGGTCATCGGTGTCCGCGCAGGCCATGACCGTGACGGTC
>JBJKSP010000131.1:0-6307 GCA_046703865.1 Thiobacillaceae bacterium | reverse complement strand
AATGCATAAGCCCATGGCTCGGCTTCGTGTGGCAAGGTGTCCGGGCGGACGGCAGGCCACGAAGGCGATCGCCACCTCCGCCTGCATGACCCAGTCCACGGCGAAGATGCCGCCTCCCGCCGCGTGGTAGGCCGCCTCCAGGGTATGGGGATTCATGGCAGTGTCCCCGTCCAGCTGGACTAGGCCTTCGTTGGGGGAGGCGGCCTCGATGGCATCGATATAGGCGGGATCGTGTACCCGCGCGAGATGCAGGCGGTGCGCCATGGGGGCCTCGTGGTGGCGCAGGTAGTCGTACAGGTGGGCGGCGTGCAGGCGGTCCTCGATGGCTTTGAGCCGCGCCGGATTCTCGGGATGATGGTGTCCCATGAAGTGCTTCAGGCACAGCGGATGGCTGATATATGCGGTCTGCATGGCGTCGGGTGCGGGTCAGGTCCGAATGGGCGGCGAACATCGTGCGCCACGGCAACAGACCTGCAATACTTCGATGCAGACTATACGCTCGCGGTCATGGCGGTGACATGGCATAACGCCTAACATTAGGTGCGCCCGGAGCCCTGTACAAGTAAGGGTCGAGGGGTTTCATCAACTCCAAGAAATCGCGACGACTTTATGAGCCTGCATTATCTGCACCCCCTGTTCCATCCCAATTCGGTAGCCGTGTTCGGCGCCAGCGACCGTGAAAACTCGGTGGCCGGCATCATCTACGGAAACCTGCACAAGTCCGGTTTTACCGGCCGCGTCTACCCGATCAACCCGAAATACGAGACCCTTCAGGGGGAGAAGTGCTACGCCAGCGCGGCAGACCTGCCGGAGCCGCCCGAACTCGCCATTATCGCCACGCCGGCAGCCACCATCCCACAGATCATGGACGATTGCGGGCGCCGAGGCGTGCGCTATGCCGTGGTCCTTTCCGCCGGCTTCCGTGAAATCGGGGCCAAGGGCGCGGCCCTGGAGGAAACCCTGTACAACACGGCCAGGAAGCACGGCATCCGCTTCATCGGCCCAAACTGCCTGGGCATCCAGAGGCCCTCCATCGGCCTCAACGCCACCTTCGCGCTGGGCACCGCCTTGTCCGGCGATCTGGCCTTGGTGTCCCAATCCGGTGCCCTGTGCACATCCATGCTGGATTGGGCGGAATCAAACGGTATCGGGTTTTCCAGCGTGATCTCCTCCGGGGCCTCGGTCGACCTGGACTTCGGTGAGATCCTGGACTACCTGGCATACGATCCGGCCACCCGGGGCATTCTCCTGTACATCGAGGGCATCCGGGACGTGCGCTGGTTCATGAGCGCCCTGCGTGCCGTCTCGCGCCTGAAGCCCGTGGTGATGGTAAAGGTGGGCCGCCACGAGGCCGGATCGAAGGCGATCGCCTCACATACCGGGGCCATGGTGGGTTCCGATGCGGTGTTCGATGCCCTGGTCCGGCGCGCCGGGGTGGTACGGGTGCAAACCATCCTGCAGCTGTTCTCCTGCGCCTTGGCGCTGTCCTCCCACATACGGCCCGGGGGCAACCGTCTGGCCATCGTCACCAACGGGGGCGGGCCCGGCGTCATGGCTACCGATCTCGCCGTGGACATGGGTGTGCAACTGGCGCAACTGTCGCCCCAGACGCTGGAGACGCTCAACGGGGCGTTGCCGCCCACCTGGTCCCACGCCAACCCGGTGGACATCATCGGTGATGCCGGTGCCGACCGCTACCGCGCCGCACTGGACGCCTGCCTGGGGGACCCGGGAGTGGACGGGGTACTGGCCATGCTCACCCCCCAGGCCATGACCAAGCCCACCGAGGCGGCCGAGGCCGTGGTGGAGATGGCCAAGCATTCAGATAAGCCGGTCATCTCCTGCTGGATGGGCGAGAGTCAGGTGGCGGAGGGCCGCCGGCTGTTCAAGCAGGCAGGCATCCCCTATTTCTCGACCCCGGAGCCGGCGGTGGAGGTGTTTTCCTTCATCTCCGCCTTCTACGAGAACCAGCGTCAACTGATGCAGACGCCGGGGCCCCTGTCCCAAGAGGCCCCGCCCGATGTGGAAGGCGCCCGACTCATCGTGGAAAGCGCCCTGGCCCAGGGCCGGCACACCCTCACCGAGGTGGAATCCAAGGCCCTGCTCTCGGCCTTCCACATCCCTGTGGCCCAGACCCTGATCGCCCGCAACGCCACCGAGGCCATGCTCATGGCCCAGCAGATGGGCTTCCCCGTGGCCATGAAGATCAACTCCCAGGATATCTCCCACAAGTCCGAAGTAGGGGGGGTGAGGCTGGGCCTGTCCAGTGGCCAGGCCGTGCGCGGCGCCTTCATGGGCATGATGTCCGAGGTCCAGAAACGCCAACCCGAGGCCAGCCTGGACGGGGTGGTCATCGAGCCCATGATCATACGCAACAATGCCCGGGAGGTTTTGGTGGGTGTGGTCACGGACCCGGTACTGGGTCCGGTCATCGCCTTCGGTGCCGGCGGCGTGGACGTGGAGGCGTTCCAGGACCGCGCCGTGGCCCTGCCGCCGCTGAACCATTACCTGGCCAGGGACCTGATCCACCGCACCAGGGTCTCCCGCCTGCTGGGGAATTTCCGCAATCGGCCGTCGGTCGATCTCACGGCGGTGGAGAAGATCCTGCTCCGAGTCTCAGAGATGGTGTGCGAGCTGCCCTGGCTGTCCGAGCTGGACATCAATCCCCTCCTGGTGGACGAACACGGGGCACTGGCCGCCGACGCCCGCATCATCATCCGGTCCCAGCCACCCCGGGCCGACCGCTACGGTCACGTAGCCATCCATCCCTATCAGGCCAATCTGGTGACCCACTGGCAGTTGCCCAACGGCGCCGATGTCACCATCCGGCCGATCCGGCCGGAAGACGCGGACATGACCCAGGAGTTCGTGCGCGGCCTCTCCGCCGAAACCAAGTACTTCCGCTTCATGGACGCGGTGCAGGAACTCTCCCACACCATGCTGGTGCGCCTGACCCAGATCGATTACGAGCGGGAAATGGCCCTGTTGGCGGTGGCCGAGGAGGAGGGCAGGGATGTGGAGATGGGCGTGGCCCGGTATGCCGCCAATCCCGACGGTGTGTCCTGCGAGTTCGCCCTGGTGGTGGACGACAAGTTGCAGCACCAGGGCATCGGGCACAAGCTCATGGACGTGCTCATGGACGTGGCCCGGACCAAGGGCCTGGAGATCATGGAGGGCGAGGTGCTCAAGAGCAACACCCGCATGCTCAATCTGTGTTCGAGCCTGGGCTTCCGCATTGAGTCCCACCCCGCCGACGACTCCATCAAGTATGTGGTGAGGGAGCTGTAGGCAGGCAGGGGGGGTGCGGTTTGCCGACCCGGAACGCGTCAGTGTTCCAAATGGGAGGGCTTGTCCAGGGGCGTATGCCAGTGGTCGTCGGCGATGGGCTCCGGATGGAACCAGTTGAGCTACTCGTGCAGGTTCACCACCTGGCCGACGATGATCAGGGTGGGGGGCTTGAGCTGGGCCTGGGCGGCCTTGGCGGGCAGGTTGTCCAGGGTTCCGATGACCACCCGCTGGTTGGGCGTGGTGCCCTGCTGCACGATGGCTGCCGGGGTGCTGCCGGGCAGGCCGTGTTTAATCATTTCCTCGCACATGTGCACCAGGCCTTTGAGACCCATGTAGATGACGATGGTCTGGTGGGGACGGCAGAGCATGTCCCAGTCCAAGTCCATGGTGTTGTCCTTGAGGTGGCCTGTGACGAAGACCAGAGACTGGGCGTAGTCCCGATGGGTGAGCGGGATTCCGGCGTAGGAGGCCACCCCCGCCGCCGCGGTGATGGCGGGCACCACCTGGAAGGGTACCCCATGCTCGCGCAGGGTATCGATCTCCTCGCCGCCACGGCCGAAGATGAAGGGGTCTCCGCCCTTCAGGCGCAGTACCCGCTTGCCTTCCTTGGCCAGGCGCACCAGCAGCAGGTTGATGTCGTCCTGGGGCAGAGCGTGGTTGTCCCGCTCCTTGCCCACGTAGATGCGGTCCGCGTCGCGCCGGCACATGTCCAGGATGGGGGGCGACACCAGGCGGTCGTAGACCACCACGTCGGCCTGCTGCATCAGGCGCAGGGCGCGGAAGGTGAGCAGGTCCGGATTACCCGGCCCGGCGCCGACCAGATAGACCTCGCCCCGCTCGGGCGCGGTGGCCGTCTCCTCCAGCATCCTGCCCAGGGCCGCCTCCGCCTCCTGTTCCCGGCCCGCGAAGACCATCTCGGCGACGGGGGAGAGCAGGGCCTTCTCCCAGAACTTGCGGCGGCCTTCGGTGCCGGGGAAGTGCTCGCGCACCCGGGTCTTGAAGCGGCCGGCCAGGGCCGCCAGCCGCCCGTAGGCTGCGGGGATCAACGTCTCCAGTCTGGCCCTCAGGAGCCGCGACAGAACCGGGGACTCCCCGCCGCTGCTCACGGCCACCACCACCGGCGAACGGTCGATGATGGAGGGCATGATGAAGGAGCACAGCTCCGATTTGTCCACCACGTTCACCGGCAGATGGCGCGCACGGGCGGCGTCGTGCACCCGGCGGTCCAAGGCGTCGTCCCCGCTGGCGGCGTAGACCAGTTCCATGCCGTCCAGGTGCTCGGGCCGGAAGGCCTCCCGGCGGTGGATGATGCGGTCGGTGGAGACGAGGTCGCTAAAGGCCGGGGCCAGGGCCTCAGGGCCCACCACGGTGACCCAGGCGCCGGTGTTGAGCAGCAGCAGGGCCTTGCGCGCTGCTACATCGCTGGCACCCACCACCAGGGCGTTCTTGCCGCGCAGATCGAGGAAGATCGGTAGATAGTCCATTTCACAAACCAGGGATGGGGATAGGAATAGGGGATGAGGGATGGGGCGGGACCTTCAATCCCCCTTCCCCCATGCCTCATTCCTGGAATCAGCTGCAGCCGCCACTGCCGCAATCCCCCGAGCCGCAGCCGCCGCCTTTGTCGTCCTCGGTGTTGCAACCCCCGCCAGTGGGAGGTTCGGCCCCGGGTTTCATGAAGACATAGCGCTGCTCACCGGGGGCGACCTCGGCGAAGTCGATGGTGACGTCCTGGAGGTAAGGTGCGCTGTGGTGCGATACCAGCAG
Source organism: Thiobacillaceae bacterium (assembly GCA_046703865.1). GTDB lineage: Bacteria > Pseudomonadota > Gammaproteobacteria > Burkholderiales > Thiobacillaceae > JBJKSP01. Next base: position 1,252 of record JBJKSP010000131.1, on the reverse strand, counting down.
GGTGAGGCCCCAGGATTCCACCACCGAATCGCTTTCGCGTTCCTGGTCGAAACCCATGCCGAATTCCAGTGCGCCGTCCTCGTTGACTTTGGCGGCGACACGCAGGCCCATGTTCTTCGCGTCGCTGAGCTCGGCGGCTTTCTGGATCTGTTCGGCGGCGGTCTTGGTCAGGCTGATCATAGGGTCTCCTTGGTCTGAATCATGCGGCGAGGCGTGCCGCGTTGCGGTTACGGGCATGGGTGCGCACCTTGTCCAGAAACGGCGCTATCCAGCCGTGGGCCCCGGTCCCCCGCCGGTGGCAGTAAGAGGCGAGCAGGTTTTTGTACACATAACCGTCATGCCGGCCGTCGATGCCATGGCCCCGGGCCATCCGATAGGCGTATTCCATTCCTTCCGGCAAACCCTGCAGTGCGGAATGGTGGAACTCGTGGGCGTTGATGGACCTACCCGAAGGTTGGGCCAGGGAGGAAGCCCCCGTGGCCTCCAGGACCGCGTAGCCCCGCCCGACCGGTCTGCTGCCCATGACCGCTTCGCCGGGGATGAGCCCCACCATCCGGCCCACCTGGTCACCCCAGCGGATGGTGCGAGACAGATACATGAGGCCGCCGCATTCCGCGTAGATCGGGAGGCCCGCCTCCGCGGCGGTGCGGATGCCCTCCTGCAGGCTGCGGTTGGCCTCCAGTTCGGGCAGGAACATCTCGGGGAAGCCGCCGCCCAGTATGAGGCCGTCCGCCTGCGGCAGTTGACCGGTCCTGAGCATGTCCAGGGGGACGAGGTCAACGCCTGTCTCTCTGAGGGTGTCCAGATCCTCCTGATAGTAGAAGCCGAAGGCGCGGTCTCGGGCATAGGCGATGCGCAGGCCCCGGCCATCGGCCAGGGGAGGGGATACGGCCGTATTGGATGGAGCCGCCGCTGTACCGGCTGCCATCAGGGCGTCCAGGTCGACCTGGGCGGCCACCGCATCGGCGATGGTCTGGATGCGTTCTTCGGCCGCCTCCGTCTCGTTGCCTGGTATCAGACCCAGGTGCCGCTCCGCGATCTCAAGCCGGGGATCGCGTGCCACGGCGCCCAGCACCGGCAGCTCGGTATAGCGTTCGATCACCGCCCGCAGCTTCTCCTCGTGGCGTGGTCCGCCGACCTTGTTGAGGATGACGCCGGCGATGCGCAACTGGGGATCGAAGGCCTGATAGCCCAATAGCAGAGGGGCGACACCCCGGGTCATGCCCTGGGTGTCCAGCACGAGCACCACGGG
>JBJKSP010000130.1:0-4126 GCA_046703865.1 Thiobacillaceae bacterium | reverse complement strand
ACGATCCCTGGCGGGGCCAAAGTGGCCTGCTGTCCGAGCTGCTACTCCTGGGTGACGGACGGGGACGATGCGCCCCTCAATCCCAGCCTGGCGGAAATGCACCTGGCCAAGGAGCGCTGTTTCTGCCCGCATTGCCACGGAGCCTTATGGACGTTGACCCGTCCGCAGGCCTCGGCAAAGTCGCGGGAGGAGATGGTGCTCGCGGCCATGCAGCAGCTACCGACTATCGGTGCCAAAACAGCCCGACGCTTACTGGACACGTTCGGCGCCACGATGCTGGGCGACATGCTGGAGGACAACGTCTTCGAGTTCATCAACCTGATGGACGAGGATGGCGATCTGTTCTTCTCCGATCGCCAGGCGACCCGGATGGAGCGGGCGATGGCCAACTCCGAGTTCAGTTTCGGGCAAGGCGGCTACCAGCCGACCGAGTTCATCAAGCGCTACCTGCCCCAGGGCTACTTCGGCTTGCTCATCGTCGACGAAGGTCACGAGTTCAAGAACGAGGGCTCCGCCCAGGGCCAGGCCTTCGGCGTGTTGGCCAGGAAATGCAGCAAGACCCTGCTCCTGACCGGCACGCTGATGGGCGGTTATGCCGACGACCTCTTCTACCTGCTTTGGCGGCTGCAACCCAAGGCGATGATGGAGGATGGTTTCGGCTACTCGCGGCGCGGCTCGCTCGGGCCGGCTTCCATGGGCTTCCTGCGCGCTCATGGCGTCATCAAGGACATCTACAAAACCCGAGATGACGAAGCCAAATCGCACCGCACGGCACGCGGCAAGCAAACCGTGCATCGCGCGACCAAGGGACCGGGCTTCGGCCCGAACGGCATCATGCGTTATGTGGTGCCGATCACCGCGTTCCTAAAGCTCAAGCAGATCGGCGGCAATGTCCTGCCTCCCTACGAGGAGCATTTCGACGGGGTGGCGATGACGCCGATTCAGCAAGAGTGGTATCGAAAGCTGGAAGGCGCGTTGAAGCAGGCATTGAAGGATGCCTTGCGCGCCGGGGACCACAGCCTGTTGGGTGTGGTGCTCATTGCCTTGCTGGCGTGGCCGGATTGCGCGTTCCGCGAGGAGCACGTCGTCCATCCTCATCGTCGCGACCGCGTGTTGGCTCATGTGCCGGCGCTGTTCGACGGTTCGGAGCCGATGCCGAAGGAGCGCATGCTCATCGAGCGGGTAAAGGCCGAGAAAGCCAGGGGGCGTCGTGTCCTGGTCTACACGGTCTATACGGGCACCCGTGACACCACGGCGAGGCTGAAGGCGCTCCTGGCGTCGGAAGGCCTCAAGGTGGCGACATTGAGCGCAAGTGTAGCCGCCGAGCAGCGGGAAGACTGGGTCGCCGACCAGGTCGACCGCGGCATCGACGTGTTGGTGACCAACCCCGAGCTGGTGAAGACCGGTCTCGATTTATTGGAGTTTCCGACCATCGTGTTCCTGCAATCCGGGTACAACGTCTACACCCTGCAACAGGCCGCCCGCCGTTCCTGGCGGATCGGCCAGAAGCAGCCGGTGGACGTGGTTTTCCTGGGCTACCAGGGCACGGCGCAGATGGCCTGCCTTGAGCTGATGGCGAAGAAAATCGCTGTCGCACAATCGACTTCCGGCGACATGCCGGAGTCGGGGCTGGATGTGCTGAACCAGTCGGGCGATTCCATCGAAGTGTCACTGGCCAGGCAACTGGTCAGTTGATGCAACATCCCAGCCGCACCCCTAACCGGGTGTGGCTGGGAAATTTTCTGGAGAATGTAATGCTAACCACGACAGATCGGGAAAAGCTGACGAAGGCTGCCCAAACCTCAAGTTTGCTGATGCAGGACATATTAGATATCAGCCGGGCCGAAAACGCCCTGTTGGCCGACATCGGCTACGAGCTACTCGAAAATATGGCAGCGTTTCACAACCGGTTGGGACGCTTGATCGTGATATGCGACGAACATAGCAACTGTTGAATCGGTTCGAAGGGGTATGATTTAAGTCATCCCTGACCCCGAGCAACTCGGGGTTATTTCTGACCGCCCGCTTGGGCGGTTTTTTTTGTGTTCGCAGGCCCAGGCGGATCCTCGGCCACTGCGGACGTAGGCCATCGTCGAACCACAGTCGGCACTATCGCGGACAACGGACAGGATTTTCTGGTTCCATCGGATGCATCGTGGTCCAAAAACTGCGCAGAAATTCGCAATGCAATCCCCCTGTCCGAAGTGCTGCGCCCACTTCAACGCATGGACGAAGGTGTCAACATCGTCTTGCTCGACGCCTGCCGCGCAGTCGACACAACTGGGAAAAATCTTGGCAAAAAATCTTGGTTCGCTTACTGAAGAAAAGACGATCCCACCAAGAACATTTGTCGGCTAGCCCGAATATTTCACGCTTTTGCGGGGGTTGGGTGCGGAACTGGCATGTGGCTGGCTGGCTGAGTGCGGTGCACCCGGTTTGCTCAAGAAGTTGGCAATGGGGTGCACTATGGACGAGGTTCCCCCTACCCCCATTGTTTATAGCGTGCCGGGGACGGCACATAGACGCACTTATCCGGGTTTTAAGCGACGGGCGGCGGTTTCGAACAACGCTCGCAACGGGAAGTGCTCTGAGATGAAGAAGCGAATGCGGCGGGTGTTGAGTACGATGACGGCACCGACTTTCAATAACTTCACCCGCAGCGTGTGTGCCTGGGCGCAGGCCAGTTCGGTACCGGCGAGCCCCAGGGCGCGCAGCCGCTCCACCAGCACATAGGCCAGGCTCGCCAAGAGTAGGCGAAACTGGTTCGGCCACCACAGGTGGCAGCTGGTGCGGTCGGAAAACAGCCCCAGCTGGCATTCCTTGATGCGGTTCTCCATCTCGCCGCGGGCGCAGTAGAGCTGGTCGTAGAGCGCTTGGGGCGTGCCCTGCAGATTGGTCAGCACGAAACGCGGGTTGGCCCCCTGAGCAGTATGCTCGGCCTTGGCAATGACCCGACGGGTGCGCTTCCAAGTCGCAGCGGCATACTCGAACTCAGAAAACAGGCGCTGTTTGTCGCCACTGGCCGCAGATCGCTCTTCGGCCTGGGCCATGAGCCCCGCGCTCAGGTGCTTGAGGCGGGCATTCTTGGCCAAGCCGACGATGTAGCCCACCGCATTGCGCTCACACCAGGCCAGGATACGACGCCGGCAGAATCCGGCATCGCCGCGGAAGATAATGCGGGTGTGCGGCAAGCGCGCCCGAAGGGCCCGCACCAGGAGTTTGAGGATCGCACCGGCATGCTTCGCGGCATCGATCTTGGCCGGCCTCAAGTAAGCGACCAGCAGCTGGCTGCCGCAGAACACATACAGAGGCAGGAAGCAGTACTGGTCGTAGTAGCCATGGAAGAAGCGGCCTTCTTGGTTGCCGTGCACCGCGTCGTCGGTCGCGTCGAAGTCGAGGATCAGTTCTTCCGGGGGCGTGGCAAACGAGGCGAGGAACTGTTCGAGCAGTTCACCGTGGATCGCCCCGGCGAGCTGCCGGTCGGCCCAGTGCTCAAAACGGCACAGGGTGGGGCTGGAGGCACCGGCCTGTGCCTTGGATAACGCCGTGCTCAACGCGGGATCGGTGCGCAACCGATCGTGGTCGTTCAAATCTTCATAGCCCTGAACAATGCCATAGACCCGTTGTCGCAACAGTTCCACGGCTTTGTGCCGGATCAGAAGCGGGCTCCTGGGATCGGGCAGGTGGCGCGCCACCCCCTCAAGCAGGCCCAGCCGCAGGTCGGTTTGACGCACCAGCAACAGCCCCGCATCCGAGGTGACGCTGCCGCCATCAAACCCCACCTCAATGCGGCGGCGCGCAAAGCCGGGAAACACGCCTTCCTGCACGGTACAATCTGGCATCGGCGGAACCCCCCTCGAATCGGTCTGGAAGCCAGATTCTATGCGGGTTTAAAGGTTCCGCCGACCCTATTACCGTGAAAAATTCGGGCTAGGATTTCACTTCCGTAGCTGCTGGCAATGATTTGATCACTATTGGCTTTGAGCTTCCCCCGAAATGTCGTCTTCCGAGGGTGACGTAAGCTAGACGAACCCGAGGAAAGGAAGACGATGAGTATCCCGAAGATACCGAAACCGGAATACACCGCTGAGTTCAAGGAATTGGCGGTCAGGCGCGTCAAGGAGGG
>JBJKSP010000129.1:0-2609 GCA_046703865.1 Thiobacillaceae bacterium | reverse complement strand
ATCCGGGGGGCGACCATACGGGGGGGGAATGGGGGGGGTGTGGGGTTTCAAACCCCCCCGACCCGGCCGGGAGCTGGCGCAACCGACACCGACCCGCCCGGAACTGAAGCAACCCCTGGCGCAACCTGAACCCGAGAGGACACCATGAACCCACCCGCACTGCCGACCACCCCCGGTTCGACTTCCTTCCCCGACGGCGATGAGCTTCAGGCCGAGCGCTTGGCTCAGGCTGACCTCATCGACGCGGCGCAGCCCGCCGAGCCGGATTCGCGCCCGCCCGAGGGGGACGGATCCACCGGCCGCCTGCGCCAAGCGGAGCGGACCGGGGCTTCGGACCCACTGCGCCGCGAGGCGGCGGTGCCCGAGGCCGCCGTCCAGGCTGGCGGGCTCGTGGACGAGGCGCCGGACGCCATGGTGCTGCACACCAAGGAAGCCCACCGACTGTTCCTGGGCCGGGCGCGCGACGCCGAGGGCAAGCTCCAGCCCATCGTCGGGGGCAGGCGGGTGGCCGCGGCCCTGCGCGCCATCTGGTACCTCTCGGGCAACGACAACCCCTACGCGGACTGGGCGCTGGTCGACACTGGCGATCGCATCCAGCACCTGAAGGCGGCCCTGGACGAACTAGGGCGTGAATGTGAAGCGCGCCTCGAGACGGCGGCCCGGAAGGGGCTGATCTTCTCCGTCCTCAAGTCCCGGGAGCCCATCTCCCTGGAACTGGGCTTCCGTTCCCCCTATGGCTACACGGTGGCGGGGCTCGTGGTCGAGTACGACTACCGGGTGCGCGAGGTGAAGACCCTGGTGCGTAAGGACCTGATGGCGGACGACGAGGGCAGGCGCCTGATCCGGGAGGTGACCCGTCGCATCAGGGGCGTGTTCGAGACCCCGGTCAGGTTCGAGCGCTACCTGATGCGCCCGGAGCTGAGCGACCTGTCCCGCGCCGACTGGCTGCCCGGTGCAGGTACCGAGGCCGGCAAGCGGGTGAGGGCGGTGACCGGCATCTTCGGCGAGGTGCCCAAGGCGGTCTTCACCGGCGCCACGGCCCCGCGCCACAGCCGCCGGCGGGTGAACCTGAGCGCGCAGGAGCTCGCGCTGCTGCAGCGGGTGGCCGAGGGGGCGCTGGACGGGGAGTTCGCCGCCCCTCGGGAGGCGGACGCCGGGGAGGCGGCGCTGCTGTGAGCCCGGAGGAGATCATCGACGCCCGATCGGACACAAAGGGTTTTAAGGGTAAGGGGGCGGCCTGGGCCAACGAAGCCCGCCCCCGGCCGTTCCGGATTCGGCGGGCAATGTTGGCCATGGGGTGGGTGAGGGGTCGCAGGGGGAGTGTCCGCAGTGCGAACACGCTGGGCGGCCAGCCCCGGAGGCGAGCGCACTGGAGATCGGATTCAAGCGCTGGCCCCGGCAGTGGGTCGGATTCGGCAACCGGCAAGCTAAAGGGGCGATCATGCCGAACAGCTATCAGGGTACGGGAAACCTGGGCGAGAGGCCCACACTCAGGACCGTCCGGGTCGACGGGAAGGAGAGGAAGGTGGCGGAACTGCGGGTCATCTTCGACCACTATCGGCCCGACGGGCAGGGCAGCCTGGCGCAGAGCGGCGGCCACTGGCTGGATGTCTCGCTTTGGGACTACAAGGCCGAGCAGGCGGCCCGGCTGCTGCACAAGGGGGCCCGGGTGCACGTGATCGGACGGATCGAAGTGGACACGTGGACAGACCGGGGCACCGGCGAGCTCTGGGAGAAGCTGCGCGTCGTGGCCGACGACGTGCTGCTATCCATGGCCCGTGTGAAGAGCGTGGAGTTCGAGGCCAGGCGCGGGGTAGAGGAACGCGCCCCCGCATGTGACTGATCCTCCCGGGTCGCCAGTGCACCGTTCTCAAGGAATCGTTACCCCAGGCAACTTTAGCCAGGATGCGGTCTGGGGTAACGGTCCAGCGGTCAACAAGGCGGGTCCATAGATGCCTTTCGAGGACAGGCTGCCACCAAGCTCCGTTGACCGCCGGATGCTTGCTTGCCACACATTTGGCGCTGGCTGTCCGACCGGATTGGCCGACAAACTATCCCACCGGTGGCCTTCGACGTCCGACCGGTGTCTACCAGTAAGCTGCCCCAGGCCCGGGTAGAACAGAGGACTCCTTGGGTCAGGTGCTGCAGTTGGGACCCTCCCTCCAAAATCACATGAACGGCAGGTTCCGGGGATGTTCGCTCTCGGGCAGCAGGGAACCTAGTGCTGCCGTTGGTGTACTCTGCAAAGCAGCCATTCAAACGTCCGCACAACTTCATAACCTGGCCTATTACTACGTCAAGCAGGGTGCACGCTGTTTCCAACGCCATACATCGCTCGCAGCCGCAAACACTCGGGATTGAGCGACCCGTCCGTCATCAGCACGAGGAATTCGCGGCATACCGAAGGTCGCTGCGCATAGATTGCGCAGCGCATATCATCTTGCAGCGCAATGCAACGCTCGCCACCCCTTTCTGTTCCCTACATGCAAGCACGAAACGGCGTGATCTGCACTGCCAGTTCGGCCGGCACGCAACCTCCTGGCTGTGTATCCAGTTCGCCGTGATAGAAAGAGACGCGAAAATGATGGCAGCATGCGCCGCAGCCAGAA
>JBJKSP010000128.1:0-15929 GCA_046703865.1 Thiobacillaceae bacterium | reverse complement strand
TTGACAGACACATACGCTCGCCCCTTCCCCTTCCATGACCCCTGAGCGGCCGGTCTTCTTCATCTCCGATCACACGGGCATCACGGCCGAGATCATCGGCAAGAGTCTCCTCTCCCAATTTCCCGGTGAAGCGTTCGCATTCACCAGTTTACCTTTCGTGGACAGCCTTGATAAGGCGCAGGAAGCGGCTGAAGGCATCCGCAGGTCCTGGCGGCATTGCGGGCTCAAGCCCCTGGTCTTCTCCACCCTGACGGACGCTGGCGCGCGCACAGTACTGGAGGCCAGCGGTGCCCTGATCATGGACGTGTACGGACACTTCCTGGGCGTGCTGATGGGCGAACTCGGCCGTCCGTCGGTGCCGTTGCGCGGCAAGTTCCACGGGGTGGGCGACCCGGGTGCCTACCACGCCCGCATCGACGCGGTGAACTTCGCCCTGGCGGCGGACGACGGGCTGGGTCTGGAAAAGTACGCCATGGCCGATCTGATCCTGGTGGGCGTATCCCGCAGCGGCAAGACGCCCACCTCCCTGTACATGGCCATGCAATACGGCATGCGGGTCGCCAATTATCCGCTGACCCCGGAGAACTTCGAACGTCCGGGACTGCCAGCCAGCCTGGCGCCCCATTGGGAAAAGCTGCGCGGCCTGACTCTTTCGCCCGAACGCCTGTCCCAGATCCGGTCCGAACGCAGGCCCAACAGCCGCTACGCCAGCATCGAGACCTGCCGGGAAGAACTGAAGGCCGCCGAGGCCCTCCTGCGGGCCGAGGGCATCCCGGTCATCGACACCACCCACCGCTCCATCGAGGAGCTTGCCGCCCTGCTCAAGCTACCGACGTCGAAGGCCGGCCATTAGCCGGGACCGGAATCACCGGGCCCCACCCGCGATGAAGAAGCTCAGGTCAGGCCTTTTGCGGGCCTGCCACCTACTGGATCACGATGAACAGCGACGCGTCACCCCGCCGTAGCTGTAACAGGAGGCCATTGTTTCCCGCCCGGACTGCCTGCGCCACATCCTGGGGCCGCCGTACCGGCTGTCGATTGATGGAAAGGATCACGTCGCCCCGCCGCAGCCCGGCCCGCCAGGCGGGACTCCCTTGTTCCACCTCCGACACCTTCAGGCCCGAACCCTGTGCGGAGCCCATGTCGGACGTTTCCAGGACGGCGCCGTTGAGCAAGTCTGAGTACCTCCCGGCGTCGAACCGCTTCCGGGACAGTGCGGCGGTCCTGGCCTTCAGATCAAGGCGCTGCCCGTTTCTCACCACGCCCAGATCCACATTCGCGTTCGGCCCCATCAGCCCGATGGCGATGCGCAGCTGGGAGGCACTGCGCACGGGTCTACCGTCCACGGTGACCACCAGATCTCCGGGTCTGAGACCGGCTCGGGCGGCAGGCGAGCCCGGGGGCACGCGGGTGACCACCGCCCCGTGCCGGACGTCCAGTCCCATCGCCCGGGCGAGTTCGGGCGTCAGGTCCTGGGTCTGCACGTCGATCTGGCCGCGTCTGACCCTGCCATAGCGTATGAGCTGGTCTGCAACCCTGCGCACCACATTGCTGGGGATGGCGAAACCGATCCCCACGTTGCCGCCCCCCCGGGCGACGATGGCGGTGTTGATGCCCACCAGTTGCCCGTCCAGATCGACCAAGGGGCCGCCGGAATTGCCCGGGTTGATGGACGCGTCCGTCTGGATGAAGTCCTCGTAGCCCTCGATGCCCAGGTTGCTGCGGCCCAGGGCGCTGACGATGCCCGAGGTCACCGTCTGGCCGAGCCCGAAGGGATTGCCGATGGCCACCACGAAATCCCCCACCTGCAGGGATTGCGAATCACCGAATGGCACGGCGGTGAGTCCTTTCGCATCGATATGCAGCACAGCCAGATCCACCTCCGAATCCTGCCCCACCAGCTTGGCCGGGAATTGCCGGCCGTCACTCAGGGTCACGCTGATCTTGTCCGCACCGTCGATCACGTGCTGGTTGGTCAGCACGTATCCTCGCTCGCCGTCGATGATGACCCCGGAACCCAGGCTTTGCTCCTGGGATTCACTGGGAGTCTGGGGGAGGTTGAAGAAATGGCGGAAGAAGGGATCGTTGAACAATGGATTGCTCTCGACTCTCACCATGGACTGGGTGGAAATGTTGACCACCCCGGGCAGCACCTTCTTCAGCATGGGCGCCAGTGTGGGATGGGGGTTGCCCACACCCCAGGGGATGGTGGCCCTGGCCAGGCCGAACCAGAACAGGCAGACCGCGATGGCCAGCCGGGACACGAGTCCGGCGTGGTGCCTGGCCACGGCATCCCGTCCCGATCCCGCGCCCTGTCCGATTCTGGGGTGAAGTACCTTGGGATGCATCAATGCCGGTTTCATCCGTATCGTGCTTATTTTGTCCCCGACTGGAGGGTCACCTTCACGCTCATGGTGTGCCCGTTGCGGAGGATGGTCAGGGTGACCGTGTCGCCCGCCTTGAAATCATCCAGGCGTGCTATCAGCCCGCTCACGCTGTCGATGCTCGTGCCGTTCACCGCCTGGATGATGTCGCCGGGAATGACCTGCCCGTCGGGGCTCACCCGCGTACCCCTCAGGTTTGCCGCCTCGGCCGGAGAACCGGGCTCCACCCGGAGGATGAGCACCCCTTTCACGCCCAGCTTGCGGGTGACGAGCCGGTTTATGTGTTCGTCCAAGGCCACGCCCAGCGTGGGGCGCAGATAGCGCCCGTGGGCGATCAGTTGCGGCACCACCCGATTGACGGTGTCCACGGGCACTGCGAAGCCGATGCCGGCATAGGCCCCGGAAGGGCTGTAGATGGCCGTATTGATCCCGATGAGGCGGCCAGCGCTGTCCAGCAGCGGACCACCGGAATTGCCCGGATTGATGGCGGCGTCGGTCTGGATCAGATGATCGATGGTGGCGCCGTCGTCTTCGGTCAGGGAACGGTCCAGGGCCGAGACCACTCCGGTGGTGAGGGTCCAGTCCAAGCCGAAGGGATTGCCGATGGCGTAGACCTCCTGCCCCACCTGCAGGTCATTGCTGGTGCCGATGGGCACTGGGGGGGGGAGGTTGAAAGGCACTCGGATGCGCAGTACCGCCAGGTCGTGGGAGGGGCTGGCCCCCACCAGCGTGGCGGGATAGTCCCGTCCGTCGTTGAGCCTGACCCGGGCCTCCGAGGCACCCGCAATGACGTGGTTGTTGGTCACCACATCGCCGAGTCTGTCCCAGATGAAGCCGGAGCCCGTGCCCCTGGGCACGCTGAAGACATTGCGGGTCCACAGATCCATCACCCGCTGACGGGTGGAGATGTACACCACCGAGGCCTTGGATCGGTTGAAGATGTCGATGGTGGTCCGCTCGAACTCGGACAGGTTCCCACGCGGGGTAATGGCCCGGGGCTTGGCGGAGGGACTGATGAGATCCTGCTCGATCCACGGCAGAAGTTGCCAGACCAGGAGTACGGTCACCACCGCCAGGGTGATCCACAGCAGCCTGCGTAGGAAGTCTTCGTCGCGCATATCGTCAGAAGAGGGTTAGGTTGGGGCCGTCCGGTCGGAAAATCGAACACGTCATCCCGGAAACGGCGGGTGCCGATTATATCGCGCGCACCTGCCCGCCCAGGGGCCTGCAGTTACGCTCCATGAAGCGGAGGATTGAAGGGCAATCCCGAATCGCCCCGCCACGCATAGCGACGGTGCAAGGCTTCAGCGACGGACGCACGGACTTATTTTTTGCCCGTTTCGGCACATCGTATGATCGCCTCGTTGGACTTCAGTTCCAGACAGAAGCGGAGGTCACCTGTGGGGTATCTCCTGTGCCTGGCAGAGACGCGTTTCTGCTTATGCTTCTGCACGGCCGGAGAGGCCTGCATCCCGGAGGACGCGCTCCGGGCCGCGGACGTAACCGCGGCTGCGCCGGCATTCGCGACAAAAAACATGAGGCAAGCGGCCAAAGCGGATTTGTTCACCTGTTGCACCCCCTCAAGAACCCCGTCGGGGCCGGAAGAATCGGCGACCGGAACGGCTGTACGAAATAGATGCGGCTGCACTGAAGGGAAGGTTACCCTCAAATCGCGGGAGACCACAACGCGCGATCCGGTCCCCGTGCCCTGCCGCTGCCCCGGCATGATCCGGGCCGACGCCGGTCGAGCCGGCATCGGCAACGGCGTCTTCATCCCCGCCTCGCCCTCTTCTTGTCCGCCGTCCTACGGGCCGTGGCCTTAGCCGCCAGCAGCGTTCCGCGCTTGGCGGCCTCGACCAGGGGCTCCGCGGCATAGAGGGGCAGGCGGAAATATTCGCTCCGCGTCGAGCTCTTGAGGGCATAGGCCTGACCGTCCGACATCTTGCCGAGTCGGTATCCGATCCGCTGACCGTTCTTGCGGGTGACCGTGAGACTGAGAACGGGCTGTGCCAATCCGTATCCGGGCTTCGCCTGCGTGCCCAACACGGCGCCGATGTTCAAATTGGCCAACCTCTCGGCCAGGTTATCGGCAGCCTGGGGCTTGAGGTGCGCACCGGCGGCACGCCAGACGGGTCTGGCCTGCGTGGTTCCGCTGCGGGCTTGCCGGTCAGTGGCGGCCTTGGCGGTGGCAGGCGGCGCGGCTTCGCCCGTCCGGGTGATATGCAATCCGTTCACGTCGATGGCCGCGATATCCGCTTCCGGGATCTGGAGGATGTCCGTATCCTCCCAATCCTTCTCCTGCACGGGCACATCGTAGGTCGCGAAGTCCACCGTATACACGTCCTTCTGCCCCGCCTTGCGGGCATGGACTTCCCGCATGGAGGGAGAGGTGCCCAGGAACAGCGTGGCCAGGGTCTTGCCGCCGCCCTTCAGGGTGATGCGCCGCTCGAAGCTGGCCTCGCTGACCTTGAAGCGCTTCGAGGCCCCGGAGCTGGTGGCCACGGGCAGGCCCCTCTTCAAGGATTCAAGCTGGTCGATGAGCTGACCGATCCGGTCGGCATCGGCCGGGAACCCGTCCACCTGGGGCAGGCGCCAGGTGCCCGATGCCTTGGCCAGCACCACCTTGGCCTTGTCCGTGCCCTCGATGGTGATGTGGTCCAATACCCCCTTTTTCATGGCCAGAAGCGGGGTATCGGCGGCGCGTGCGGACAGGTTCGGCCCGGTAAGGCCCAGTCCCACCGCCAGCAGCACCTGGATGGCAAGCAGGGCGGACAGAAGTTGGATAGTTTTCTTCATATGTCAGACCTCCGCAAGGATGCGCTGATATCGCCGGCGGTCGGCCCTGGCCACCCGCCTGCGCCAACCCCGTACCGCCCCGAGGCCGGCCAGGGCCAGGGCGTAGTTCAGATACTCCCACAGGCGCTGTTCCCGCTCGGGCATGGGCATCAGGGTGCTGGCGAACTCAGCTCGGCCGCGCAGGGCCAGCAGACCCCGGTCTTCCAGTGCCCAGTCGATGGTGTTCTGCAGGAAATCCAATTGCTTGGTGTACAGGGTGCCCATGCCCTCCGTAGCGAGATCGATCACCGCATCCGACGCGAAGTCATTGCTGGCGATCAGGATCAGCCGGGCAGACTCGGGCGAACGCCCTATGACGCCGAGGGGTGGAAGGGCGCCCTTTGCGCCGCCCCCGGTCTTCCCGCCTTTCTTGCCCTGCCCCTCGGCAGCCACCGCCAGGGGCGACGCCTTGCCCTTGTAGAAGGAATCGAACCGGCCTTCCACGGCCACGGCGAGCAGGCGCGGCTTGTGCTCGCCGCCGACGGCAAATCCGGTATTCGGGTAGGCGTTGTAGTTGGGCACCACGTCCAGGTCGGCCGAGGTCCAGCTCTGGGGGGAACTCTTGAGCAGGTCGATCACCTTGCGGCCCTTGTTCCTTTTCGCGTCCACCGCGATGGGAGAGGCCCAGTTGACAGTCAGCTGGCCCAGGTTGGCGGTGACGGGGTTGTCCGGATTCAGACTGTCGCCGCGCAGGTCCAGGAATTGAGGATAGGGCAGCATGCGGATCTCGCGCACATCGAGGCCGCCGATGTATTGCTGCACCGGCACGGGCAGGGCTGCGTTGCGTTGATCCAGGACCATCTTGTCCTCCATCGTCAGCCCGTTGTGGGCGAGCCACGCCTTGAGACCCGACTTCTGCCGGGTGGCGGTGAGGGTCTGGCCGATCCGCACGTCGAAGGGTGAAGTGGCCAGCACCATGCTGCCGCCCCGCATCAGGAACTGGTCGATGGCGAAGCGCTGCTCGTCGTCCAGGTTCTCGGGCGAGAGCGCCAGCAGAAGGTCGGCCGCATCCGGCACCTGCCCGTCCTTGAGCTCGGTCTGCTTCACGCGCAGGTTGTGCGACAGGGTCTGCAAGAGGCGCTGGTAGCGCTTGCCGCCCGGTCCGAAGGAAGGCGGCGGTGTCACCACGGCGACGGTCTTGAGGAAGCCCGGTGTCAGGCGCCGGATCGCGGCGTCCACGGAATGCATCAGGGCGTCCTTGCCGAGGGTCTCGGGCAGGGGCACCTGCACCATCTCGCCATCGCGGTCCAGGACCATATAGAACCAGAACGGCTGGGGATTCAGCAGGCTCGCGATCTGGGGGCCGAAACCGTAGCGCCGCTTCAGTTCCTCGGCCAGCTTGCCGCCGTTTGCGTCCGGGTCCTCGAAGCTGACCCTGAGCTTGCCGCCGGCGCGCTTTTGGAGGCCGTCCAGTATCGACTGCAGCTCGGCGTGCACCTTGCGAAGCTGCGCCGGCAACCGGTCGTCGGGCGACAGATAGCCGTAGAAGGTGACCGGACGGGTCAGGTTCTCGAAGGGGTTCCCCCCCGCACGGTAGGCCCGTACCACCTTGCGGATGGCCCGGGTGATCACGTATTCGGGGTTCTTCAGCGCCACGTCCAGCTTGCCTTCGCCGCGGTCCTTCACCTCGATCAGGTCCTTGTAGCCCAGGGTCTGGTACTGGTCCCCGTAGGCCACCACCAGGTTGAAATAGGAGTTCACCACCGCTTCCTGATAGCGGTTGGCGGTCTCGAAGGGCACCGGGCGAATGCCGTACTTTCTGACGGCCTCCTCCTCCGCCCTACGGTCGTGGGTGGGATCGACGAACTCCACCCGGGCCCGGCCGCCTGCGGCGATGGCATATTCCTCCAGCAGGTCCTTGATCTGCGGTACCAGCGGCGCCAGCAGGGGATGGGTCTTGGCCGAGAAGTAGCCGCGAATCAGCAGCGGCTCGCGCAGTTGGGCGAGCTGCTGTTTGGTCGCCTCGGACAGGGTGTAGCGGTGATCATGGGTGATGTCCACGCGCGCCCAGGTGATAGGGGCAAGCCAGAAGTTGCCCGCAATGAAGTTGGCCGCCGCCAAACCCACCACCCAGCCCCACAGGCGATGCTTCCGGGATACCGGGTTGGCGGCCCAACGCAGCCGCTCCAGGGAATACAGGTTGAGCGTCAGGAACACGCCCACGATGGACGCGTAATAGTAGAGATCGCGCAGGTCCAGCACGCCCCGGGTGATGGACTTGAAGCGCGTGCCCGTGCCGATGAGGGCAAGGACGTCGGCCACCTCATGGCCGAACAGGTTGGTCAGGGTGGAGGAGCCCACCAGGTAGAACAGCCCGCACACCAGGGCGGTCAGGATCAGGGCGACGATGGGATTGTCGGTACGGGCGCTCATGTACAGGCCGATGGCCACATAGGCGGCGGCCAGGAACAGGGTGGCGACATAGCCGCCCACCACCGGCCCCCAGTCCAGGGGACCCAGGAAGCTTACCGTGATCGGCAGGGGCAGGGTCAGCACCAGGGCAACGGCCACCAGTCCCAGGGCGGCAGTGAACTTGCCCAGCACCAGATTCAGGGGGGCCACGGGTGAGGTGAGCAGGCTCTCCAGGGTGCCCGCGCGGCGTTCCTCGGACCAGCTGCGCATGGTCAGCGCCGTCACCAGGAAGATGAGCAGAACCGGCATCCACTCGAACATCGGCCGCACGTCGGCGATGTTGCGGGCGAAGAAGGTCTCCACCCAGAAGAAGATGAACAGGGTCGCGGCCAGGAAGGCCCCCAGGAACAGGTAGGCCGCGGGGGAGGCGAAAAAGCCGTGGAATTCCTTGCGGGCGATGCGCCGGATCTCACCCATGGACGGCCTCTCCGTTCACCTCCGCGAACACCGTTTCCAGGTCGCGGCGTTGGGGCTGGAGGTTGTACAGCTTGAAGCCGCCCCTTGTGAGCGCCTCGGCCACTGCCGGCGCCGCATCCGGGGGGGCATCCAGGCGGAAGTTGCGGCGCCCCTCGCCAGCCGCGCGCTCCTCCACCGTCCGGACGGACTCGATGCGGCGCAGGGTCTCGCCGGCATCGCCGTCCACGCTCACCAGCAGGCCGCCGGTGCGCGCCAGTTCGTCCATGCGCGCGTCCATCACCAGGCGTCCGGTGCGCAGGATGAGGACCCGCTCGCACACCACCTGCACCTCCTGCAGGATGTGCGTGGAGACGATCACCGTGGCGCTCTTGGCCAGCTCCAGGATGAGCTCGCGCATGTGCCGGATCTGGATGGGATCGAGACCGTTGGTGGGCTCGTCCAGGATCAGGATGTCGGGCCCGTGCAGGAGCGCCTGGGCCACGCCCACCCGCTGCCGGTAGCCGCGCGACAGGGTGTGTATGGTCGCGTCTGCCTTGTCCTTGAGGGCCGTGCGCCGGATCGTATCCGCCACCGCCGCGGGCCGCCGAGTGTCGGCCACCCCGTGCAGGGCCGCCTGGTAGTCCAGGTAGTCGATGACGGTCATCTCCGGCCAGACCGGGCAGTTTTCCGGCAGATAGCCGACCCGTCGCTGGATTGCGCGGGTGTCCCGGCCCATCTCCAGGTCGTCGATGCGGATGGTGCCGTCGGTGGGCTCCAGGAAACCGGTCACCATCTTCATGATGGTGGTCATGCCCGCGCCGTTGTGGCCCAGCAGGCCCACCACCTCGCCGCGGTCGATGTGGAAGCTCACGTCGTCCACGGCGGTGAAATCGCCATAGCGGCGCGTCAGATGTTCAGCCTGGATCATGCTTGACTCTCCGATGGTTCGAGTGAAAAGGGATTGCAAACGGCCGGGGCATCACCGGTCCGGCGACGCCGATCCGAAGGCGGGACCCATGCAGGGCCCGGCAGGCATCAGGGTGGGAAGGGAGGTGACCGGGGTGCGACGCGGAGGAATGGACAGTGTTCGGACGTGCGGTAGATGGGTGCGGAAGTCGTGGTCAACATCGGGCGGTATCGAGTCTCTGCTCCTGATTTCATTTCGAGAAACAGGACCAGCCCGAAAAAAAATTGTTCCGCAGATGCCTGATGATCAGACCTGGAAGATCACGCAGGCTTGATGCGCCGGGACCTCGCGACGGGATTGAGATGTGCAGAGAGGCCGCCGCTGGGGACGACGGCCGGGGGCACTCGCTTCTTTACCGCCGGGTTTATGTCCGGCCGCCCGAAACCGCCTGCTCCGCCAGACGGCGCACCACCGTCGCTATCCTTGGTTCGAAGGCCGGATCGGGCAAGGCGGCCGTGGCATACCAGCGGGCCAGCAGCCTTTCCGGTTCTGCCCATTGCGGCAATGTGCCGCCGAAATGGTGCTGCAGTTGTTCCAGTTGGCGTTGGCGGCGCGCTTCCGCGCAATCCTCCGGCGAGGGCAGACCGAGGGCGATCTCCAAGTCGAGCAGGAGAGTTTCCCGTGCCTCGTGGCCGGCGGCGAGCTTGGCGGAGGTGATGCTGCCGGCCTCTTGCAGACGACCGGCGAGCAGGCTCTCGGTCTTGCCGGACAGGCGCGGCATCCCGTCCCAGGCCTGGGTCACTTCGGAGATGGCCTCTTCCACCGGCCCGGCGGCCAGTGCTGCAGCCTCGACGCGCTCGGCCAGTGCGGCCTTGCGCGCCAGCAGATCGAGGTCCGCCACGTACTTGTCCCGACGCAGTTCATCCAGGCGCCGGCGCGCCTGCTGCTCCAGTTCATGTGCCTGTGCCTCCAGGCCGTCTGTGGAGTCCCGGCCGTTCGGCCTGCTGGCCTCCCAGTCGGTGCGGAACCGGGTTATGGCCTGCCTGATGCCGTTGGCGTCGACGCCATCCAGGGTGGCCGAAAAGGCGTCCAGCAGCCTCTGCCGGGCCTGCGACTGCGCCTCGCGCTCTGCCACCTGCTCGGCCCGCAGGGCGTCGCGGCGCTCGAACACGGTGTTGCAGGCGGCGCGGAAACGCTGCCACAGCTTCTGCTCTACGCCGCGCTTGAGCCGCACCGGTGCCGCCTCCTGGGTCCAGCGCCCCTGCAAAGCCTTTGCCTCCGTCATGGCCCGCCCAAGATCGGCTTCGCCGCCCAGCGCTTCCGCCGCGGCGATGAGCTGCTCCCGGCGTTCGGCTTCGGCCGCGCGCGCCGTGTCCAACCGCTGATCGATGCCGGCGATGAGCGTATCGAAGCGCTTTTTCAACTGCCGTTCGTCGCGGAAGCCTGCCCTGGGTGCGGCACGCCACTGTTTGATCATCTCCGCGCGACGGGCCTCAACCACCTTGAAGTCGGCATATTCCCAGACAATGCCCGCCACCTCGGCCTCCCACTCGGTGCACAGCGACGTCTTGACCGTACCCGCCAAGGCTTGTTGGGCTTGGATCTCAGCCCGGTGGGCGGCCACCGGCGCATAGGCCTTCTCCAGCAATGCATCGAAGCTTTCCCATTGAGCCTTCGCGGCCCCCCCATGGGCGTCGAGCCGCTTCCATTCCGCGCGCAATGCGGCGATGTCGGCGGCCAGTGCCTCCACGTCCCGTTCGCCGTTCAGCAGTTCCTCCGCGGCCGAGATCAATTGCTCCCGCGCCTGCCCCGTGCCCCACCGTGCCCAACCGCGCAAGCCTTCCAGTTGCGCCTGGTGGCGCTGCCAGCGCGATTCCAGGCTGCCGCGCAGGGCCTCGCCGTCCAGCATCGCCCTGACCCCCTTCGCCGCCGCATCGGCATCGGCCAGATGCCCTTGCTCGATGGCCTGTTCCAGCGCATCCAGCAGCCCATGCAAGGCGTCCCGATCGATACGCGGCCTAGATGGCGGCGTGGGGGGTGGCGTCGGTGTCGGTTCGATCTGGGGAACGGGCGGCACGCTGCCCAGCCGGGCCTGCCAGCGGGACTCCAGTGCCTGGCGGATGGAGGGATGCACCGGCTTGTCCAACGCCTTCCAGGTCTCGGCCATTGCCGCATCGGGTGCTGTGTCGGCATCCAGCGCGTCCAGGAAGCGCTCGCAGGCCGGGATGCGCTCGGCATCTGCGACGAGCGCGGACAAACGCGCTTGTATCCCGGCCAGCGACTCGCCCAGGGCATGCGCGCCGGCCTCGGCGGCCAGCCAGGCGGGAAGCGCGGACCGGGCCTGGACCAGGGTATCGAGCCGGCCACGCCAACCATCGAGCCGGTCGAGCCAGGGCCAGTCGGCGGCCCCGCATTCCGACGCCAGGGCCGCGGCCACGCCCTGGAGGGTCTGCAGGCGGTGCCTGGCCTCCGATTCCTGTTGCAGCCGGGCGAGCGCCCGCTCCATGAGGGCGGTGCATTCCCGGACCGCATCGCCCCCCTCCTCCAGGCCATCCAATTCCTTCTTGAGATCGAGCACCCGCGTGAGTGGCAGCGGACTGGCTTCCAGCAGGCCGTCCAGCTCCGCGGCGATCTCCCCGGCGCGACGGTCGCTCGCCTCCACCTGCCGACGTTGCCGCAACTGGTCCGCACAGTGGCGATAGACGCGCTTGTCCTTGTCCCGGCTGGCCCGGGCGACCTGCTCCAGCATCTCGGTCGCCCCGATGCGGCAGGCGGCCGCGAGCCGGACCTCGGCGTTGCGGGCCGCTCTGGCCACTTCGCCCAGCCAGACGTCACCCGCCAGGCCTTCCATCCAGGCCAGCGCCAGTGCCTTGTCCGGGGCATGGCTTATCGCCGCAACCCAGACCTCGGGCGGGTCCCCGGCCTGGGGCATCCGGGATTGCGCCGCCAGTGCCCGGCCCAGACGAGCCGCGAGTTGCGTACGCCCGCTATTGTCCCCCGCCGTTGCCAGCGCACCCCGCAAGGTGTCTGCATCCTCGGCAGGCGGGGTCGGGCGGGCAGGCGGAGGACTCGGCGGCGCGGACGGCTTCTTGTTGTTGGACTTGTTCAGCAGCTTGGTGATCCACTTCATTACAACGATCCGTGTCTGGCTTGGGCAGGGGCGAATCCTACCCGCTCAAGCCGCCAATGCGAAATGCGCCCATGAGGCTTGGCGAGGCGAACGCCTCCGCATCGGCCGTAATAGGCCGGACGCATTCTTCGGCCATGCTCGGCCGGTGACCGAGGCACAGGCGTACCGAGACGGCGTGGACCCCAACCAGGTTGTATTGCCGTGGATGGGGAGAAGTCCTAACTTTTTCGGTAAGGCTTCCAGCCGCAAGGGACAGCCTCCCGGCACGTTCCGGCAGGACATGGGCAACGCCTCCGACTTCGCGTTGCCACCCGGCCCCAATGCCGCCCATTGCCAAACCTGAAAGGAGCAGAGATGAGAACCCTGGACATCGACGAGTGCGCCGAATTTCTCAAGATCAACAGCGACATCGCGTCCGAAATGGCCGTCTCGGGCGAGTTGGCCGGTGCCAGGATCGGCCGGGCCTGTGTCTTTCTGGAAGAAGACCTGGTGGAGTATGTGCGCATCCAGGTCCGGTCCCAGCGCCGCCAGCGCCAGGCGTCCCTGCTCGAGGAAAGGCAGGACGAAAACGACAAGGCGGACAGGGACATCCTGACCACCCTGCCCACCATCCTGCAAAACCGCCGCAGCCAGCGCAACATGTCACCCGACCGGTCCCGCTATCTCGCGGGCGGGGATATCCCCTCCTCGTCAGGCTCGGAAGCCTGAAGGCGGTCATGCCGGGCGGATCAGCGACCTCAGCCCTTCCAGCGCCTGGGGGATGACCGGATTGTCGGACGCCTTGGGATAGACCATGTAGGTGGGGTGCGGATACCGGGGCGCGCCGTCGACGGCATACAGTCGGTCCGCGGCGACCAGGGGCTCGGCCATGCGCGCCGGCAGGTAACAGGCGCCGCCGTTGGCCAGCAGGAGCTGCACGCCCAGCCAGCCGATGTTGACCACCTGGGGCGGCGGTTCCAGCTCGGGGTAGCTCTGGGTGTGCTGGATGTCGAACGCCGGCCCCCAGTCCACGTAGACGTAGTCGTCGCCGGGGTGGCTGTCGTCGGGTCGGCTGCTCACCAGCATGAGGGTCTCGTCGAACAGGTGCTCCACGATGAGTCCCGGGCTATGCCTGGGGCTGTACATGAGCCCGATATCCAGCGTGCCCTCGATCAGGCGCCGCATCAGATCCTCCTCGAAGCCGATCTCGGCCCGGATGGCCACATCGGCCGCCGTCTCCCGCATCCAGCCCACCCAGGCCGGCAGCAGGCCCTCCCAGAGCGCGATGCGCCCGCCGATGCGCAGGGTGGCGCGATAACGGCTGGGCAGCCCGACGTGCTGGCGGGCCTGCTCGGCCGTGAGGACCAGGCGCTTGGCGTATTCGGCGAAGCGTCGCCCGCCGGCGGTGAGGCTGGCTCCAGTGCGATTGCGCACGAACAGGCGCACGCCCAGTTCCCCCTCCAGCCGCTGGATGCGCGCACTCACCGTGGACTGGGTCACGTGCAGACGCCCGGCGGCCTCAAGAAAACTGCCGTGGGCGGCGATGGTCAGGAATGTCCTTGCCTGGTCGATGTCCAT
Organism: Thiobacillaceae bacterium; assembly: GCA_046703865.1. Taxonomy (GTDB): domain Bacteria; phylum Pseudomonadota; class Gammaproteobacteria; order Burkholderiales; family Thiobacillaceae; genus JBJKSP01. The sequence continues at coordinate 2,308 of JBJKSP010000128.1, read as the reverse complement.
CCGGGGGTCTCGTCCATGAATCGATAATTTCGATATTTACCACAAAATAATATCGCTTTACTGCGGTTCATCGGTCCCGATAGTCTGTGCGGACGAGATTTGCTGCAACAGGAGAACCTGCATGAATCTGGACATGACTGTGGAACGCGACGTCGAGGGCTATCTCATAGACCCTGAGACCTGGGACGAGCAACTGGCCCGTGACCTGGCCGCGGAAGAACGGCTCGAACTCACCGGCGAGTACTGGGCCATCCTGCGCTTCATGCGCGAATACTGGCAGGAGCATCAGGTGGCACCGGATGTCCGGCACGTGGTGAGTTTTCTCACCAGCGAAAGGGGCATGGACAAGAAGACGGCCAAGGACGAGTTGTTCCGGCTGTTTCCCTACGGATATGTAAAACAGGCCTGCAAGGTGGCCGGCATGATGCGGCCACGCGCCTGGAGCACTGGCTGAGGCGCCGGTCTCCCCGATTCGGGCGGTTCGAGTCTCACGCACAGTCCCCTGTGGCTGGACGTTGAGCCTGGTTACCGGGCCGCCACAGTCAATTCGATGAGGGTGATTTCCGCGGGCGCCAGGACCCGGATGGGTGGTCCCCAGGTGCCCGTGCCCCGGCTGACATAAAGCCGCCGGCCGCCGGGCAGGTCGTGGAGGCCCTCGATCATGGGATAGACGCGCTTCACCAGCAGGCCGAAGGGGAAGACCTGGCCCCGATGCGTATGCCCTGAGAGCTGCAGGTCGAAGCGGGCAGAGGGGTTGACCCTGGGTTGGTGCTTGAGCAGGACGACGAAGCGATCGGCGGTGATTCCAGCCAGCAACCGCGTCTCGTCGACGGGACCCGCCAGCGCCGCCGGGTCGTCCACCCCAGCCAGCACGACGCCGCCCACTTGGGCGCTTTCCCCCCGCAGGAGCCGGAAACCCGCGCGTTCGTGGAAGTCCAGGGCGTGATCCAGGCCGGCGTAGCGTTCATGGTTGCCCGTCACGGCGAATTTGCCCAGGCGCGGCCGGAAGGCGGCCAGACGGGAGGACAGTCCGTCCAGATAATGCGCCTGGGCGTCGACCAGGTCGCCGGCCGAGACCAGGACATCGGGCTTGAGCGCCTCGACCTGGGCCAGGATGCGCTCGAGCCTGCGCCTGCCGATGAGCATGCCCAGGTGCACATCCGAGATCAGGGCGATGCGCAGGCCCGGCGAATCGGCCGGCAGCTTGCCGGTCCGGATCGAGACCCGCTCCACCCGGGGATGCCGGGCGCTGTGGAAACCGTACAGGCAGACGGCCAGGACCGCCGCCGACAAGCCCAGCAATTCGGGACGTGGGGCGGGCACGGGCAGGCCGGTGATCCGGGCGCCCAGGCCATAGACATCGAAGGCCAGGCCGAGCCAGAAAAAGAGGAAGGCATATCCCATCCAGCCGAAGACGACCCAGGCGACGCTGACGGAAAGGGACCGGACAGCGGGATGGCGTTCCAGCAGCCACAGCAGCGTGGGGCTGAGGGCCATCGACAGGGCGATAAGCCAGATCAACAACCGCGCGGGCCCCGTCAGGGCGAAGGCGTGATCGACCGCATGGGCCATGTACGCCTGAATCCCGCCATAGAGAAGGAAAAAGACCAGGATGAATCGCATGCTGAGGTTGATTGGGAGGGAGAAGATGGCCTGCAGGAGCCGATTATCCTGACCGCCTTCCCTGGCCGAGGCGTCCGATCAGACTAAGCCTGGAAGTGTAACCTGTCTCCGCCCAGTCGGATCGGATGCATGGATTCCCTTGCTGCTACAGCCCGAACGACTGCTTGTGGGCCTGGCGCAACTCATCGACGGTCTGGGGCGGCTTCAGGGTCTTCACCAGGGAGCCGTCGCCGGCGAACAGCAGCATGCTCCCGCTGCTTGCGTTGTAACGCTGGCCGAAGTCCTTGCCCTCCGGCGTGGTAAGCGCCGTGACCAGATACTTCATCCGGCCGTCGTATTGGCTCCGGATGGAACTCATCAGGTCCATCCCGGTCCTGCCGCTGCCGAAGGTCTTGTCGAAGGTCAGCACCAGGGCCGGCTGCCCCTTGCCGATGAGCGAAAGGTCGGTGGGATAGGCTTCTCGGGGCAGGTTGTACCAGGCCAGAACGCCCGTAAAACCGATTATGGCCAATGTGATCAGTAAGTTACGCCAACGCCTTCCCACCGCCGCCCGGCGCTTGGTGTCGTTGCCTTCCATTCGTCTCCCCTTCGCAGCCACAGAACCAAGGAAAATAGATGGTAATCCAACGCCGGAGTTCGCGAGACCGTCAACACGTCGGGGAAACGCACTGCTGTCGACCCAAGA
>JBJKSP010000127.1:0-2873 GCA_046703865.1 Thiobacillaceae bacterium | reverse complement strand
CCGGAGAGAACCAAGACACGCAGGCTGAATTCCCCCTAGCGGAACTTCACCGCCTTGGCCCGCAGCATGAGGTGGGGTAAGTCGACGTTCCACGGGTGAGGTGGCACGTAGGGGCACTTGGTCATGTAACACAGGTCACACAGATAGCAGTGATCCGTCACCTTCCAGAACACTTCCTTGCCTACCCCGTCGATCTCCATGGTCTCGGATTCGTCGATGGCATCGAACAGGGTCGGGAAGGCGTTGCACAGGCTGAAGCAGCGCCGGCAGCCATGGCAGATGTCGAACACCCGCGTCATTTCCGAGAGCAGAGATGCCTCATCGTAGAACTGTGGGTTGCGCCAATCCACGGGGTGGCGGGTGGGCGCCTCGAGGTTGCCCTCCCGGTGTTCCGTGGCCTGGCCGGGTGTCTGAGACATAGCCGATGGTACCCCTATGGGTTCACGATTTCGTTACGGTCAAGCCGGACGCCCGGGGTCGGAATCTTCCGACCCCGCCCGACCCGATCCGTATCCGATCAGTTTCCCAGGGTATCCAGGGATTTCTGGAAGCGATTTGCGTGGGAGCGCTCCGCCTTGGCGAGGGTCTCGAACCAGTCCGCGATTTCGTCAAACCCCTCCTCACGGGCGGTCTTGGCCATGCCGGGATACATATCGGTGTATTCGTGGGTCTCACCGGCGATGGCCGCTTTCAGATTATTCGCGGTACTGCCAATGGGCAGGCCGGTGGCTGGATCGCCGACGCTCTCCAGGTATTCCAAATGGCCATGGGCATGGCCGGTCTCCCCCTCCGCTGTGGAGCGAAATACCGCGGAGACATCGTTATAACCCTCCACATCCGCCTTGGATGCGAAGTACAAATAGCGGCGGTTGGCCTGGGATTCGCCGGCGAATGCCGCCTTGAGATTGCCTTCCGTTTTGCTGCCTTTAAGTGCCATGGTCTTGACCTCCTGAAAATACAAATGAGTGACATTGACTTACCGGTTCTTTTTAGAATTAGTCTAAATCAAAGCTTACTTTACATGAGCGCTCGTGACCCTGTCAAGCTCACGGGTAATCCGACCCGAGTAACCGACCCGCCAATAAACCCGCGTACCTTCATTGACCCCCCGCCGTCCTTTAGGGTAACTTTCTACCCTTCCCGGTGGAGGTGTATTTTGGCAAAGAAAAAGGCCATTCCCGACTTTGAAAAGGCCCTGAGCGAACTCGAGTCCCTGGTGGAGCAGATGGAACAAGGGAACATGGGGTTGGAAGAATCGCTCAAGGCATTCGAACGGGGCATCGTCCTTACCCGCAGCTGTCAGCAAGCGCTCAAAGAAGCCGAACAAAAGGTCCAGATTTTACTGGAAAGGGATGGTAAGACCGACATTGAACCACTGGATGACGCCGAGGAATCCATTGAAGAATCACAGGGCTGACAGCGGCCGGCGGGCATCCGTGCCGGTAACCCGGTCCTGACAACGTTGATCATCGCCACACTCCCCGACACCTACCCCTGTCCCCGCGCACACCCGTGGGATTTGCGGCAGTCGCCGTCAGTAAAGCCGGCGGAAGCGATGATATATCACGACAAAGACGATTAGACGCTAAATGGAAAATACATTTACCACTTGGATCTCGCACCACCAGGCCCAGGTCGAAGAGGCCCTGGAGCGCTATCTGCCGGCGGCGACGCAAAAACCCGCCAGGCTTCATGAGGCCATGCGCTACTCGGTGCTCGGCGGCGGCAAGCGCATGCGCCCGCTGTTGACCTACGCCGCCGGCGAGGCTATGGGTGCTGACCCACAGGTGTTGGACGCCCCCGCCTGTGCGGTGGAAATGATCCATGCCTATTCGCTCATTCACGACGACCTGCCGGCCATGGACAACGATGACCTGCGCCGCGGCAAGCCCACCTGCCACAAAGCCTACGATGAGGCCATGGCAATCCTGGCGGGAGATGCCCTGCAGGCACTGGCGTTTGACCTGCTGGCCCGTGAACCCGCCCTGGCGGTATCGGCGACGCGCCGCTTGCAGATGATCGAGACCCTGTCCCATGCCAGTGGTTCTTTGGGCATGGCGGGGGGTCAGGCCATCGACCTGGCCGCCGTCGGGCTGCGCCTGAGCCTGGCCGAACTGGAAGACATGCATCGCCACAAGACCGGCGCGCTGATCAGCGCCAGTTGCAAGCTTGGCGCCCTGGCCCAGGAAGCGGCCGACGACGCGTCAATGACCGCCTTGGCCCAATTCGCCGACTGCGTCGGCCTGGCCTTCCAGATCCGCGACGATATCCTGGACGTGGAGGGCGATACCGCCTCCCTCGGCAAACCCCAGGGCTCGGATATAGCCCGGGACAAACCCACCTACCCCGCCATCGTCGGGCTTGCCGAGTCGAAACGCATGGCCGCCGACCTTTACGAGCAGGCACTTCAATATGTGTCCCCACTAGGTGAAAAGGCCGCCGCCTTGCGCCGTCTGGCCGCCTACATCATACAGCGACAACGATAGTTGATGCCGTTGGTTGCATCGCGGCGCATATGACGACATTATTAGCGATTAGTCTGACGCATTAAGGAATTGACACGAATGTCCATAGGCCACCCACGCTTTCCACTGCTCGAAACCGTCGACACCCCGGAACAGCTGCGCAAGCTCCCGGAAGACCAGCTGCTGCCCCTGGCCGGGGAGCTGCGCGCGTTTCTGATCGATACGGTATCACGCACGGGGGGGCACCTGTCCGCGGGCCTGGGCACGGTGGAACTGACCATCGCCCTGCACTACGTGTACAACACCCCTTACGACCGCCTGGTCTGGGACGTGGGTCACCAGGCCTATCCCCATAAGATCCTCACCGGGCGCCGCGAACGCATGCCGACACTGCGCAAAAAAGACGGG
>JBJKSP010000126.1:0-4574 GCA_046703865.1 Thiobacillaceae bacterium | reverse complement strand
CAGGCCAGGACGGGCTGCGCATCGAGCGCACGGGAGAGACCCTGGAACAGCGTCTGGCCGGCATCCGGGACTTCCTGCAGGAGATCGCATGACTTCATGCACTCCCCTGGCCTCGGAGCTAGGCTAGGGCTAAAGCGGGCAACGCGCCCGGCTACAGATAGTTGAACAGACTGAGCTGGGAAGTGTTGGAGTAAGCCTGGGCCGCGGCTTGTAGGGAAGTCTGGCGAAGCTGGAGCTGGACCGCGACGGAGGCCTGATCCACGGAGTTCAGCTGACTCAGGGCGCCGTTGTACTGGTTGAGCAGGGAGGTGGTGCCGGCCTGCAGGTCGGTCACTACGTTCTGTGTGGTCCCGACCCTGGACTGGATCTGCTGGAAAACCTGGCTTTCCTGACTGACGAAGGACGCGGCGTCGCTGAGTGCCTGCTGTTTCTGCGCGGCTGTGAGCGTGTTGTCTGTCAGATTCGAAATCAGCGTGTTCACCATCGTGAAGACGTTGTCCTGACTGAACTGGTTACCGGACAGATTCAGATTGCCGAAGACGGGGGCCGGCGTGGACGGGTTGGTCGGGTCATAGCTGGACCCGGACGCGTTACCGCCGGGATCACTGGCCTGAACCGTCGTGTTCGCGCCCACCTGGATGGCGAGTTGTTGTGCATCGCCTTTGTACACGTATTGTTTGGTACCGGAATCGTATTGGAAGGGCTGCGTGCTCGTCTGGCTCCCCGCGAAGATGTAGTTCCCGCCGGTATCCTGATAATTGGCGTAGCCCAACAGGTCGTTCAGCAACGACTTCAGATGCTGGATGTAGGTCGCCTGCAGGTTGGGATCCTGGGTGTCCTGCAGGTTTTGCACGACGGAACTGATGGAGGATAGGGTGTCGCCGGCGGCACTGAGCACGGTGGATTCCACGTTCAGCCTGGAGGCCGCGCTGTTCTGGTTGGTCTGGTACTGGGCGTTCTGGGCCACCTGGTCGGTCAACTGCAGGATGCGGGCGGCGGCGACGGGGTCGTCCTTGGGCGACTGCAGGCGCTGACCGGTGGCGAGCTGCTGGCTGAGGTTGCCGATGGCGCTCTGCTGGGCCTTGATACCGGACAGGCTGGCGGTCAGGTAGGTCAGTGTGCTGATGCGCATCATCGGGATGCCCTTCCCTTATTGTCCGATGGACAGGATCGAATTGAACAGGGAGGAGGCGACCTGCATCACCCGCGCGGAGGCCTGGTAGGCCTGCTGGTAGCGGATCAGGTTGGCCGCCTCCTCGTCCAGGTTGACGCCAGAAACCGATTGCTGGGCGGTCTGGGCATTCTGGACCAGGGTGGTGTAGGCCTTGTTGGAGGTATCCGCCTGGTTGGCCAGGCTGGCGTTGCTGGCGACCAGTTGATTGTAATAGTCCGAATAGGTGGTCGTAGACCCCATCTTGTAACCGTTTTGGAGCTGGGCCATGGCCAGCGCATTGGTGTTGTCGCCAGGTGCTCCGGCGGAAGTGCTGGCAGCGGCAATCGCGCTTGGATTGCCGAGTATGGCGGAATTCATGCTGAAGCTCGTGGCCGCGCCGCCCAAGCTCGGAATCGTGATGGTCCAGCTATCGGCATTGGACGGGGAACCGCTCGCCAAGCTCAGGTTGAAACCCAGCCCTTGTGTCACTTGCGCCAGCGTCCCGGTGTTGTTCACTCCGTTGGGTCCCGTCAGCGTGTAATTGGTGCCATCGAACGACAGCGTGTAGGTGCCGGCGGCAAGTTGCGAGCCGTTGGTCACGGCCTCCGTGATGCTGGCAGTGCCCGTATTGCCGCTGCCCTGTGTGACCGTTACGGGTGCCGTGAAGAAAGCGATGCCCTGTGCGCCGCTCAGATCGTAGCCTGCCGTCTGTTGTGCGTTGAACTGATCGGCCAGACTGACGGCGATCTGGCCCAACTGGTCGAGGGCCGGTTGGACGACCTCCTGGCGTACGGCCAGCAATCCGCCCAGTTGCCCGCCGGTGATTTGGGAGGCGTCCAGCGGGATCTGGCTATTGCCCGTGACCAGATAGGGCACGGTCTGGCTGGGATCGCTGGTGGACGCCTGGGCCTTGAGGGTATTGGCCTGGGTGCCGACCACCAGCGGCTGGCCCGAGCCGAGATAGAGGTTGAAGCTGCCGTCGGACTGGGTGATCGTGGTCACGTTGACCAACTGATTGATCTGGGCCACCAGCTGGTCGCGCTGGTCGAGCAGGTTGTTGGGCTGTTGTCCCGCAGTGGCGCCCTGGGTGGCGATCTGCTTGTTGAGGTTCGCGATCTGGCTGGCATAGCCGTTCACCTGGTCCACGATCGTGCCGATCTGCTGATTGATCCCCTGGTTCATGGAATCCAGGGACTGTCCCAGGTTGTTCATGGTGCTCGTGAGGCTGCTCCCGGCGCCCAGCATGTTCTGGCGATTGGCGAGGGAGGTGGGGTCGTTGGCCACCGCGTTGACCGCGCCGAAAAAATTGGACAGGGCGTTGGACAGACCGGCATTGCTGTCGCCCAGCATCTGGTCCACCTGGCCCGCGAAACTTGAATAGATGTCGTAATAGGACTGCTGGCCCTGGGTGACCAGGACCTGGTTGTCCAGGAACTGGCTGTAGGACCGGGTCACCCCCGTCACATCCACGCCGTTGCCGAAGTAGCTCCCTCCCGACACGGTCGGGGAAGCTGGGGCGAGATTCACCGTCTGGCGATGATAGTTTGGGGTGTTGGCGTTGGCGATGTTGTTCTGGATCGTGTTGATGGCCGCCTGTGCCGCATTCAGCCCGCTGAGGCCGACGCTGAGGATGTCTGATGCCATGTTCGCTTACCTCGCTCTATATCCTGAATAACGGCTCATGGCCTCCGGGCTTTATGCCCCCGCCCTCGACACGCTGGCGATGACGCCCTTGAGCTTGTCCGCATAGGCCGGGTCGGTGGCATAGCCCCCGGCGGACAGCGCCCTGGCGAAGCCGTCCGCATCACGAGCCGCTCCGGGCGCGGCCAGGTAGCGGTGCTTGAGCAGCGACGCATAATCCGAGAACGCCTGGCCGTAATCGGAATAGGCCCGGAAGTTTTGGTTCACCGACACCGGCAGGCCGTGGCTGTACTCTGTGGTGGTGCTCTCCGCCACCTCGCCGTCCCAGTTCCGTCCCGCCTTGATGCCGAAGAGGTTGTGGCTGGGGCGACCATCCGGCAGGGGGATCTCCTTTTCGCCCCAGCCGGATTCCAGGGCGGCATGGGCGAGGATGTAGCTCGCCGGGATGCCCGTGGTCCGGGCAGCGGTATCGGCATAGGGGCGCATGGCCTGGATGAAGCGCCGCTTGCGATCCAACTCCTTGGCCGGGGCGGGGTCGGTCGGGAGCATGGCCGGCGCAAGCCCGGCCCGGGCTTCGTTCGAGGGCGCGACGGCCGCCACTTGGGCGCCGGGCTCGGCCAGATTGGATTCCGCTGGGGCAGTCCCGGCGGCGGGGGACGTGCGGACCGAGGCCGTTCCGCCGGCCGCCTGTTGCCCCTCCTGCGCCACCGACCGGCCCAGCTGCTTGACCAGCATGTCCGCGAAGCCGAGGCCACGCCCTTCCGAGACCTTCTGGGCCCACTGCTGATCCAGGAGGTCCTGATACAGCTGCAAGGAGTCGCTGGAGCCGAAGGGATCGTCCGGACCGCCGAAGTTGGTCGCGCGCATGGTCTTCAGCAAGGGGCGGATCATCATGGCCTCGAATTGCTGGGCCACCTGCCGCAGCGCCCGGGGACTGTTGACGGCGGCGCCGGCGCGCAGGGCCTGGGCGCTCTGGACGTCGACGGCCAGGCGATCGGGGAGGACAGGCACCCCGATCATTCAGATGACCTCCAGGTCGGCCTTCAAGGCCCCCGCCGACTTCATGGCCTGGAGGATGGCCAGGAGGTCCTGGGGCGTGGCGCCCACGGCGTTGAGCGCCTTGACCACGTCGTTCAGCGAGGCGGAGGCCGGCATGACCACCAGTTCGCCCTTGGCGTTCTTCTCCTGCACGTTGGCCTTCTCCGTGACCACGGTCTGGCCGCCGGACAGGGGCTGGGGCTGGCTGACCTGGGGCGTGGCGGTGATGGTGACCGACAGGTTGCCGTGGGCGATGGCGCATTGGTCCACGGTCACCAGCTGATTCATGACGATGGAACCGGTGCGGGGATTGAGGATGACCTTGGGCGTAGGCTCCCCGGGTTCCAGGGAGAGATTCTCCACCTGGGCCAGGAAGTCGACGCGGCGGCCGGGATCGTCCGGGGCCTTGACCTGGATGACCCGCCCGTCCAGCGGGATGGCCGTGCCGCGGCCGAATTTGCTGTCGATGACCGCCGCGACCCGGCTGGCGGTAGTGAAATCCGCATGGTTGAGTTCGAGATGGATGAAATCGCCCCGTCCCAACCGGGTCGGCACGGCCCGCTCCACCGGGGCCCCGCTGGGGATGCGGCCGGCCGAAAGATGGTTGATCGTCTGGCTGGAACCGCCGGCGGAGGCCCCCGCGCCGCCCACCAGCAGATTGCCCTGGGCCATGGCGTAGATCTGCCCGTCCGCGCCTTTCAGGGGGGTCATGAGCAGGGTACCGCCTCGCAGGCTCTTGGAA
>JBJKSP010000125.1:0-3223 GCA_046703865.1 Thiobacillaceae bacterium | reverse complement strand
GGATGGCACAGTCAAACTTGCCACTACGAAAGGTATACCGGAGGGGATGCCCCCAAGTGGCCTCTAAGGAAAGGAGAACAAATGGGCGTGTCAGCGACCGCCATATAGGAGCCAATCCAGGATCGGCATAAAGGAGCCAGCCCGTGATCGGCATAATGGCGCCAGTTCATGATCGCCATATAGGCGCCAACACGGGATCGGCATAAAGGAGCCAGCAGAGGGAGATCGAGGGCATCTCGGAATTTTTCCAACCCACGCCACATAGGGTCTTTTCGTCAGGAGAAGCCCGTGGCACGCAGGAGAATCGAGATGCATCAAATCAGACAGGCCCTGGTGCGCATGCGCCTGGGCGACGCGGACCGGGTGATCGCCCGGTCCGGCCTGGTCGGCCGCAAGAAGCTGGCCCAGCTGCGCCGGCTGGCGCTGGAGGCCGGCTGGCTCGACGCCCAGGCCCCCTTGCCGGATGACGAAGCCCTCCAGGCCCGGCTGACCGAGGCATGCACCCCGCGGCGGGCGGCCAGCACCGTCTCCAGCCTGGAGGTCCACCGCGAGCGCATCGCGGCCTGGTTCGGCCAGGGCATCGACGGCACCGTCATCCACGCCGCCCTGACCCGCGAGCACGGCTACACCGGCAGCTACTCCTCGGTGCGCCGGCTTCTGGCGGGCTTGCGCCGCGACGTACCGGCCGATGTCACCGTCCGGCTCGACTTCGCCCCCGGCGAGGCGGCCCAGGTCGATTTCGGCACCGGTCCCAGCCTCATCGACCGGATCACCGGCGAGGTGATGCGGACCTGGGTCTTCGTCATGACCCTGGCCTTCTCCCGGCATCAGTACATCGAGTTCGTCCTGGACCAGCGGGTGGCCACCTGGCTCGCCTGCCACCGCCGCGCCTTCACCTGGTTCAATGGCGTGCCCGGCCGGGTCATCGTCGATAACGCCAAGTGCGCCATCACCCGGGCCTGCGTGCACGACCCGGCGGTGCAGCGGGCCTACGCCGAATGCGCCGAGGGCTACGGCTTCCGGATCGACGCCTGCCCGCCCCATGACCCCCAGAAGAAGGGCATCGTCGAGGCCGGGGTGAAGTACGTGAAGCGCAACTTCCTGCCCCTGCGCGACTTCCGCGACCTCGCGGACCTCAACGACCAGGGCTGGCAGTGGGTGCTGGACACGGCGGGGCGGCGCCGCCATGGCACCACCGGCATGCCGCCCTTGGAGCGCTTCGAGCTGGAGCGGGCGACCCTGCGGCCCTTGCCCGACCGCCACCCGGACCTGGGCAGCTGGCATCCGGTCAAGGTCCACCGCGACTGCCACGTCCAGTTCGACCGCTCGTGGTACTCCGTGCCCTTCACCCAGGTCGGCCGGACCCTGTGGCTGAAGGCGAGCCCGGGCCTCGTCACCGTCCACGACGACGTCCACCGCCAGGTCGCCGCCCATGTCCGGGCGGAGCGGCCGGGCACCCGGCGCACCTGCCCGGACCACCTGCCGCCGGACGCCGCCCGCTTCTTCGCCCATGACCGGGCCTGGTGCCTGGAACAGGCTGAACAGGTGGGGCCGGCCTGCGCCGAACTGGTCGGGGCTCTGCTCGGCGACCGCATCGCCGAGCGCCTGCGCGCCGCCCAGGGGATCGTCCGGCTCAAGGCCAAGTACGGCCCGGAACGCCTGGACGCCGCCTGCCGCCGAGCCCTCGACCACGGCTCGCCCCACTACCGCACGGTGAAGACCATCCTGGCCGGCGGCCATGACCAGATCCCGGCCACGGCGCCGGCCGCCCCGGAGCGGCCCCATGGCGGCCGCTTCGCCCGCGACGCCGCCAGCCTGTTCCTCGCCGCCCCGTCCAAACACCTGCATTGATCGATTGGAGAACCCCATGAATCCCATCCCCGAACTCATCCCCCATCTCAAGCAACTGCGTCTGTCCGGCATCCTGGATTCCCTGGAGGCCCGCAACCGCCAGGCGATCGAGTCGAAGCTGGCCTATACGGAGTTCCTCGCCCTGCTGATCGAGGACGAGGTGGCCCGCCGCGAGCAGAAGAAGTACGCCAGCCGGGTGCGCCGCGCCGCCTTCCGCGGCAACAAGACCCTGGACGGCTTCGACTTCGAGCGCCTGCCCCAGGTCAACCGCGCCCTGGTCCACGACCTGGCCACCGGCCGCTATCTCGCTGAGGCCGCCCCGGTGCTCATCGTCGGGCCGTGCGGCACCGGCAAGAGCCACCTCGCCCAGGCACTGGGCCAGGCCGCCGTGCGCCAGGGCCACGACGTGCTGTTCGTCACCCAGGCCGCCTTGAGCGCCCACCTCATCGCCGCCCGCGCCGTCGGCGCCTTCGAACGCCGCCTCGCCCAGTACGCCAAGGTGCCACTTCTAGTGATTGATGACTTCGGCCTCAAGCCCCTGCGCAGTCCGGCCGACGAGGATCTGCACGACCTGATCGCCGAACGCTACGAGCGCGGCGCCACCATCGTGACCAGCAACCTCGACTTCAGCGAGTGGGATCAGGCCTTCCCCAGCAACCGCATCCTGGCCGCCGCCACCCTCGACCGGCTACGCCACAACGCCTATTGCCTGACCCTCGACGGCGACAGCTATCGGGCCCCCAGATTGGCACCGGCCAGCGCCAAAAACCGGGTTGAAAAAACCTCCAAAAACACCCATTCTTGAACCCCTCCGAGGCGCCCAAAATCAACACCTCTGCTGGCGCCTATATGCCGATCATCGGTGGCGCCTATATGGCGATCAATGACAAGCGCCATCGTAAAGGCCATCACCTTCGTTGGAATCGGACTCTGGTGGTTCGTTGATAACGCTTTGCTGTTGTTCGATGCGTTTGCGTATTCGCTGGGTAAGGACACAGGGCTCGTCAAAGACGCGAGCGGCAACGACTTGCGGTTCGGTCTGTCCATGTATCGCTACAAAGGCGGGAAGTTTCAGAGGGACTGGTTTAGCCGTTGAAAGCCCCCTGCTAACCCAAGCCTCGGGGCCAATCCAACCCCCGCCTCACGGCCATATCGCCGCAGTTGGATAAACCCGGGGGCCGACGATGGCTTCGGTCGCGACCGCCTGGCGGGCGAGCCAAGGCTGTTGTTCTTGGGGGGCTGGCAGGGGCTGACCAAGCTTGCGCCGGGTTGACTCGCTTGTCTGTTTCGTGTCCGGGCGAATGTCCGATACGGGAAAAGTGACCTCGATTTCCTAGAGCGCCAGGTCGCCGAACAATGCGCGTTGTGCCGG
>JBJKSP010000124.1:0-7731 GCA_046703865.1 Thiobacillaceae bacterium | reverse complement strand
CAGCCCACCAGACAGACCTTGTCCATCTGACGCGCCACCACGGCGGCGTGGGAGGTGCGGCCGCCCACGGCGGTGAGGATGCCGGCCGCGGCGGCGATGCCGCCGATGTCGGCGGTGGCGACGTCCTCCCGCACCAGGATGGCGTGCCGGCCGGCACCGGCCAGGCGGTGCACCCCTTCCGCGTCCAGGGCGATGGCCCCCCAGGCCACCCCGGGGCTGGCGGCCACGGCCCGGGCCAGGGGCGTCCCCGCCGGGGTGGCCAGGCGCTGGCGGGAAAGGGTCTTGAGGTCCAGTCCCTCCAAATGGGCCAGGGCCTCCTCGCGGCTGATGATGCCCTGCCGGGCCTGCTCCACCGCCGCCACCAGGCGCGCCCAGGGGGTGCGCTTGCCGCTGCGGGTCTGGAGCAGCCAGAGCACGCCTTCCTGGACGGTGAACTCGAACTCCTGCAGGTCCCGGAATTCGCCCTCCAGCTGCCGGGACACGGCCAGGAGTTCCTGGGCCACCCGTGGCAGGACGTCGGGCAGGCGCGAGGTATCCGAAAGGGCATGGCGGCCGGAGACCACGTCCTCGCCCTGGGCGTTGAACAGGAAGTCCAGGTAGAGGCGGTCCTCCCCCGTGGACGGGTCCCGGGTGAAGGCCACCCCGGAGCCCGAGCCGCCGCCGGTGTTGCCGAACACCATGGCCTGCACCGTGACCGCCGTGCCCAGATCCTCCGGAAGCCGGTTCAGCCGCCGATATTCCCGGGCCTTGTCGCTGTCCCAGGAATCGAACACCGCACCCGCGGCTTGGGTGAGCTGCTCCATGGGATCCTGGGGAAATTCCCGTCCCGTAAGTCGCCGGAACAGGTCCAGGTAGGTCTCCGCGAGCCGGGCCAGGCCCTGGAAATCCAACCCGTGGGGCTGCCCGGTCAGGGCCTGGGACAGGGCCTGCTCGAAGGGTCTGGCGGGGGCGCCGTGGACCACCTCGGCGAAGGACTGGATCAGGCGCCGATAGGAATCCCAGGCCAGGCGCGGATTGCCGGTCATGCGCACCAGGCCCCGCACGGTGGTGGTGCTGAGGCCCACGTTGAGCAGGGTCTCCATCATGCCGGGCATGGACACCGCCGCGCCGGAACGCACCGAGACCAGCAGGGGCTTGCGGAAGCTGCCCAGGCCAAGGCCGGTGCGGTCCTCCAGGCGCTTCACGTGTGCGGCCAGCAGGTCGGCCAGCCGGGCAGGCGCCAGGCGTGCGGCGAGGTGTTCCCGGCACATGGCCGTGGAAAGCACGAAGGCGGGTGGCACTCGCAGGCCCAGAGCGCTCATGCGGGCCAGGTTGTAGGCCTTGAAGCCCATGCGGTCGATGTCGGCGGGCGGCGCCGGGGCGGCATCGCCGATGTGGAAGACTTCGTTGTCGAATTCGCCGGTCATGGGGCTATGGCGATGGCTGTCAGGCCATGATGCGGGCGAGGATCTGGTCCCTCAGGCTCAGCGCCGTATGCAGCAGGCTGTCGGTGGCCTGCTCCAGGTCGCGGGCGGTCTCGGACAGCACGTACATCTCCTTGCAGTCCTGGCAGGATGAGACCAGGACCTGCTCCACCCGGCGCTGGGCCTCGTCCGAGTCCTGCTCTACCACCACGATGCGGTGCACGGCCTCCAGGAAGTCCTGCATGTCCTCGCGGGCGCCGCTGCGGCGCACGTAGCGGGAGGACTCCAGGGCCTTGAGGTATTCCTGGGCCCCGGACAGGGCCAGCTCGATCAGGTTCATCAGGGGGGCGTAGTACTCGTCCCCGGTGGGGTTGCGGGGCAGCAGGGTGAGATGGAAGGCGGCCTCCTCCAGGTCGTCGGCGATGTCGTCCGCCATCTCCACCACCTGCTGGTAGAACTGGCCCGTGTTGGAGCGCTTCACGGCGATGCGGGCCCGGTTCACCAGCTCGTCGGCCTTGTGCTCCCACAGCCTGGCGTCCTGGGACTTGCGCGCGAACAGGTCCGGGGCGTCGGGCAGATGGGCGGCGAGCCAGGCATCGCGCAGGCCGTTGGCGATCTCCACCACGAAGGCGGCGTGCTCGGTGACGATGTCCAGCAGGCCCTGCTCGGCGCTGCGGAAATAGTTGAACAGCTCGGCGCGCACCTCGTCGTGCACCAGCTCGAAGGGCCGGTTGGCCAGCAGGCTCTCGGTGCAGGTCTTGAGCACGAACTTCATGTACTCCATGGCCCGGTTCTCGCCCAGCATGTCGTGCAGCTGCTCGCCGTACTTGTAGTTGCCCCGGACCACGAACTCCATGGCGTCGAACAGCATCTGCTCGCCGCCGCACCTGAGGAAGGCCATGTGGCCGTAGTCCTGGTCCGCGGCCCACTTGAGCAGCCCGATGGCGTCGTCCTTGCGCAGGAACTGCCGCAGGCGCTTGCGGGCGCGGTTCCAGTCGATCAGGTAGACCAGGCGCGAGCCCAGGAAGGCCATGAACTCCTCCAGCTGCGACTGGCTCAAGGCGGTGAAATTGCCCAGACACAGATGGAAGATACCGCCCTCCATGTCCCCGGCCTTGCGCGAGCGGGCATCCTCCCACAACACGTCGTAACGCTCGAACAGGCTCTGGAAGTACAGCAGGCGCTGCAGGTGCACGTCGGTGTAGGTGATGCTGACGGTGAGTCTGTTCACGTGCACCACCAGCACGTGGGCATCCGTGGTGCCGATGTCGTTCTGGATCAGCAGGGTCTCGCCTGAGCGTGTGGCCGTGGTGCCCAGGCCGGGATGGTCGAACTTGAGCGGCGCCGTGCGGTGCACGCCGCGCATGAAGGCCAGCACCAGCTGCCGGTCCTTGCCCTCCAGACCGTATACGGCGGCACCGTCCAGGGTCTCGGAGGCGATGCCCGCCTGCAGCCGGTTCAGGAGTTTGTGGGCGTCCATCACCAGCAGGTGCAGGCTGTCCCCTGCCTCCCGGTCGCCCGAGGTGGCTAGGGTCAGGGCCCCGCCGGTCACCAAATCGTCCGCGGGCGCCTCCAGCCCGGCAAGGAGCCGGTCCAGCCGGGCTGCCATGGGCCGAGCCTCGGCGTAGTCCTCCTGCTCCGACACTGTGGCCAGGGGTGAGAGCATCTCCCGGATGTCCGTCTGGATGTCCACGAAGATGCGCTCGGCATGGGGGATGCGGTAGCCGCGTGCTTCCCGGGTGGCGGCTTCCACCACTTGGTCCAGTTCCGCGTCGGCCACCCCGCTGGCCAGGCGTTCCCGGGCCAGGTCGGGCTGGGGAGCGTCGGGATGTTCGGCCCGGGACCTGGCAGCCTGGAGCAGGGCGAAGCGGTACTTGACCCGGTCATTGGCGGCCAGGGCCGCGTTCACCATCCCCGGCAGGGACAGGGCCCCTTCGCCCAGGGCGGCGACGATCTTGGTCTTTTCGGACATCTCTTCAATTCCGGTATCTAGGGAACCGGATTTAGAACGTTGCTCATGACAGTTTGATGACAATTATCGCAAACGGCTCCGCGCTCAGGGGGTGACCTTCACCTCCAGGCCCAGGGCGCCGATGCGGTTGGCCAAGCGTTGGAGCCATGCCTTCGGCAAGGGGGTGAGGCGGGGGGCCTCCGGTTGCAGGGAGGGCCGGGCCAGGCCGTAGAGCAGTACCCCTTCCAGCTTCACCCCCTCGGCCCGTGCCCGGTCAAGCAGGTCCAGATAGGCCCTGACCTCCGCCTCCGGCGGCGGTGCGCCGTCCAGGGCGAACACGCAGGTCTGCAGCCAGGTGGGGCACAGGGCGGCACAGGCCCTGAGATGTCGGTAGTGCCGCTCCGGGTCCACGGCGGTGTCATTGACCAGACGCATGCCCTGCCGGGTGGCCCGGTCCAGCTTGAACCAGACCTCGCCACGGATTCCGGCCAGCCGGCGCAGCCCGGACTTGACCCACGTTTTCTGGACCTGGCTACCGTTGGTAATGAGGACCAGCCTGATCCGGCCCAGCAGGCCCAGGTCCGACAGCACCCGGCCGATCAGGTCCACTGCCGCCGGAAACTCCGCCGCGGTGGTGGGCTCGCCGTTGCCGGATAGGGCCACGTCGTTGAGACGGCGCAGGCCAGCCGGGACATGCCTCTCCAGATAGTCGCCCCGCAGGATGTCCGAGAGCATGCGGCGCAGTTCCGCCTCAAGCAGGACGAGGTCGATGGGTGGCGGCCCGCCCCGTTTCAGGTCCGGCACCTGGCAGTAGATACAGCGCCAGTTGCAGGCGTTGTTGGGGTTGAGGTTCACCCCCACCGACACCCCTCCGGCCCGTCGGGACACCACCGGGTAGACATAGGTCATGCCGGCGGCGTCCCGGGCATGGTCGGTGGTGGTGAGCGTCCTGGCGGTCATGGAATGATTGTGGCACAGGGGCGTGGGGAGGATACGCGGGCTGTGGTAGCCTGGAATCTGTCGCTCGGTGGCTATACAGAAATGGACAACGGCCCCGCCCACCCGGAATTCGCCCCCCGCCTGATCGCCTGGCAGCAGCAGCACGGCCGCCACGACCTGCCCTGGCAGGCGAACCGCGATCCCTATCCTGTCTGGGTCTCGGAGATCATGCTTCAGCAGACCCAGGTGGAGACGGTGATCCCTTACTTCCGACGCTTCATGACGCGTTTCCCGGACGTGGCTGCCCTCGCCGGGGCGGACCCGGACCGGGTAATGGAGCTTTGGAGCGGCCTGGGTTATTACGCCCGAGCCCGCAACCTGCACGCCGCCGCCCGCAGGATCATGGCCTTCCACGACGGCGTCTTTCCCCGCAGCCACGAGGCGATCCTGGCCCTGCCCGGCGTGGGACGCTCCACCGCCGCCGCCATCGCCTCCCTCGCCTACGGGGAGTGCCGGCCCATCCTGGACGGGAACGTCCGTCGGGTATTCTGCCGGGTCTTCGGCGTGGAAGGCTGGCCCGGTGCCCCGGCCGTGGAGGCGGGACTGTGGCGCCTGGCCGAGGACCTGCTGCCCGCCGACGGGATACAGACCTACACCCAGGGCCTGATGGACCTGGGGGCCACGGTCTGCACCCGCGGCCGGCCCCGCTGCGATATCTGTCCCATGGAGGGGGTCTGCATCGCGGCGCGCTATGGCAGACAGGGCGAACTGCCTGCACCCCGGCCGCGCAAGGCGCTGCCTGTGCGCGATACGACCATGCTGGTGCTGCTCCATGCGGGCGAGGTGCTGCTGGAGAAACGGCCACCCGTGGGCATCTGGGGCGGGCTGTGGAGCCTGCCGGAGTGCGGGGCGGACGAGGAACCTGGCGGGGCCGCCCTGCGCCTGGGCTGCCGGGTGCGCTCCCTGAGCGCGCTGCCCGCCCTGGTCCACAGCTTCTCCCTCGTCCGGCTGGTCATCGCCCCCTGGCGTGTGGACGTGGAGCGCCGGCCCGCGGCGGAAGCGCCAGGCAGGCTTTGGCTGCCGCTGCACGAGGCGACGGACGCGGCCCTTCCCACGCCCGTGCGCCGTCTGCTGGCCGGGCTGGCAGGTTGA
The DNA here is from genome assembly GCA_046703865.1 of Thiobacillaceae bacterium. Taxonomy (GTDB): domain Bacteria; phylum Pseudomonadota; class Gammaproteobacteria; order Burkholderiales; family Thiobacillaceae; genus JBJKSP01. The sequence continues at coordinate 2,286 of JBJKSP010000124.1, read as the reverse complement.
GGCCACCATGAGCGCCTGGATCGAGTTCCTGCTCTGCCTCATCCTGATCGGCATGGCCGGCTACCGGCTGTCCCTCTACGGCGACGTCCTGGCCGAGAAGCTGGGCCTGTCCACCTCCTGGGTGGGCCTGGTGCTGGTGGCCTCGGTCACCTCCCTGCCGGAACTGGTGACCGGGGTGTCCTCCGTCACTGTGGCCGGAACGCCGGACATCGCGGTGGGGGACGTGCTGGGCAGCTGTGTGTTCAACCTGCTGCTGATCGTGTTCCTGGATTTCCTGCACCGCCGGGAATCCCTGTACACCCGCGCCCGGCTGGGCCACACGCTGTCGGCCGGTTTCGGCATCGTCCTGCTGGGTCTCGCCGCCATGGGCATCCTGGTCTCCCGGGGGGGGATGCCGGGCCGGATCGGCCACGTGGGCCTCACCACGCCGGTCATCTTCCTGGTCTACGCCCTGGCCATGCGCACCGTGTACCGCTACGAGCAGTCCCAGCCCATGCCCATGGAGCAGGGAAGCGCCCGCTACCGCCACCTGACCCTGCGCCATGCCGTGGCGGGCTATGCGCTGTCCGCCGCGGTGGTGGTGGGCGCGGGGCTCTGGCTGCCCTTCGTGGGCAAGGCCATGGCCCAGGAGATGGGCTGGGGCGAGGGCTTCGTGGGCACCCTGTTCGTGGCCACGGTGACCTCCCTGCCCGAGGCGGTGGTGACCGTGGCGGCGGTGCGCCTCAACGCGTTGGACCTGGCCCTGGGTAACCTATTCGGCAGCAATCTGTTCAACGTGGCCATCCTGGGGGTGGACGACCTGTTCTATACGCCCGGGCCCCTGCTGGCCGGCGTCTCCCAGGCCCACGTCATCTCCGCCCTGTCCGCCATGGTCATGAGCGGCATCGCCATCATCGGCCTGTTCTACCGGCCCAGGGGGCGGGTGCTGCGCAGCGTGGGCTGGGTCAGCCTGCTGCTGCTGTGCGTGTACCTGTTCAACACCTTCGCGAGCTATCTCCATGGCCGGGCGACCTGACTGGCAGTCCCTGCGGGCCGAGGAGGCGGCCCGGCAGCTGAGGGTGCAGGCGGACCGGGGCCTGACCGAGGCGGAGGCGGTGGCGCGGCGCGGGCGCCACGGGCCCAACACCCTGCCGGAGGGGCGGCGGCGCGGCCCCCTGGCCATGCTCCTCTCCCAGTTCACGGATTTCATGATTCTGGTGCTCATCGCCGCGGCCGTGGTCTCCGGGGTGGGGGGCGAGCCCCAGGACAGCATCGCCATCGTGGTCATCGTGGTCATCAACGCGGTCATCGGCTTCGTCCAGGAATACCGGGCGGAGCGGGCCCTGGCCGCCCTCAAGCGGCTTTCCGCCCCCCACACCCGGGTGAGGAGGGAAGGGGCGTGGCGGGAGGTGGACCCCGCCGACCTGGTGCCCGGCGACCTGGTCTGGCAGGAGGCGGGCAACCTGGTGCCGGCCGAGCTGCGTCTGACCGAGACGGCGGGCCTGAGGGTGGAGGAGGCGGCCCTCACCGGCGAGTCCCAGCCCGTGGACAAGCGGGCCGACCTGGTCCTGCCCGCCGCCGCCCCCCTGGCCGAGCGCCACAACCTGGCCCACCGGGGGACCCTGGTGGTCCACGGCCGCGGGCAGGGCCTGGTGGTGGAGACGGGCAGGGACACCGCATTGGGCCGCATCGCCCAACTGCTGGCGCGCCAGGAAGACAACCTGACGCCCCTGCAGCGCCGGCTGGCCCATTTCGGGCGCCGCCTTTCCAGGGCGGTGCAGGCCAACTGCGCCGTGCTTTTCGGTGCCGGCGTGCTGCGGGGCGAGGACCTGACCCTCATGTTCCTGACCGGCGTGAGCCTGGCCGTGGCTGCCATCCCCGAGGCGCTGCGGGCGGTGGTGACCATCGCCCTGGCCCTGGGGGCGCGGCGCATGGTCAGGCTCAACGCCCTGATCCGGCGCCTTCCGGCCGTGGAGTCCCTGGGCTCGGTGACCTACATCTGCTCGGACAAGACCGGCACCCTCACCCGCAACCGCATGAAGGTCCAGCGCAGCTGGCAGCCCGAGGGCGCGGACGCAGACCGGTTCTGGCAGGCCCTGGCCCTCAACAACGACTGCACCTTCGACGCCCGGGGCGAGCCCGGGGGCGATCCCACCGAGGTGGCCCTGGTCCTGGCCGCCCGGGAGGCGGGACGGGACAAGGCCACCCTGGACGCGCTGTGGCCCCGGCTGGCGGAGCTGCCCTTCGATTCGGTGCGCAAGCGCATGACCACCGTGCACCGGGTGCCCGGCGAGGACGGGTGCCTGG
>JBJKSP010000123.1:0-4191 GCA_046703865.1 Thiobacillaceae bacterium | reverse complement strand
TAATATATTTTTAATCATGAAGTTATATTGAATTGCTGGCGACCTCGACCCTGCCTGGGGTGTATATTTCAGACGCTACGGCGACATCCGGACGTTCGCGTATCGTGGTTGCGGGGCGCTATGATGGGACAACAGGGGACAGGTCCATATGTCTTGATTGATTCCATCGGATGAACAGGTGGCCGGTGGGCAAACCGGGGCACCGGGGATTCGGCAAGCGCCGCCGCATGGCCGCTTCCACGGCGGATACCGTGGGCATCGGGCTCGCAAAGCCTGGGAACACGCCTTCCCAGTATGGCGCGGATCTCCGCCACTGACCGGACACCGTGCCCGCCGGCACTGGGATGCCGACCATATGATTTTCAGGCCACAATCTTCCCTACCGATGTCAGCCTCCACGAACGAAGCTGAATGCCTTTCCCTTCTCCGCTCTGGTAATGAACCCCACCCGTTCGTGTGGGGGAGTTGGACTAGGCGGCCTTGGTGTAATGGCAGAATTCGGGTTTTGCAACCCAATGACTTTCCGCATGGCCACCCGTCGCACCGCACGCAATTCCGCTGTTCAAACCAAGGCCGAACCGCGCCTCTCACGCCTACGCCGTCCCGATGACCTCGCGGTGGATGAGTGGCAGATCAGGCTGCGCCGCCAGTTCGGCCGGGAGCAGGACTTCCTGCTGGAAAACATCGGAGACGACCCGGTGTTTTCTGAATTCCTCGTCACCAATCCCGCCAGCAAGGGGCATTACCGCGTCGCGATTCGAGGCACTAGGCTGGGAGAGAACTATTGTTCCTGCCCCGATTACGCCACCAACGATCTGGGCACCTGCAAGCACATCGAATTCACCCTGGGCAGGCTGCAGGCCCGGCGCGGCGGCAAGTCGGCACTGAAGCGTGGCTACCACCCGCCTTACAGCGAAGTCTTCCTGGACTATTCCGGCCAGCGCCGGATACGGCTGCGTCTGGGCCGGGACTGTCCCGACGACCTGGCCCGACAAGCGCGTGCCCTGTTCGACGCCGACCGGGGCATGGCCCTGACGACGGCCCGATACGACGGCCTGGACGCCTTTCTCAAAACGGCCGACAGGCACGCCCATGAGGTGCGCTGCTACGAAGACGCCCTGGACTTCATCGCCGAGGCCCGGGACGCCGAGGCCCGTCGCGCCCTTCTGGACCAAGCCTATCCCCAGGGTGCGGCCAGCCCGGCCCTGGGAAAACTGCTCCGGGTGCCCCTGTATCCCTATCAGGCCGAGGGCGCGCTGTTTGCCGCACGCGCGGGGCGGGCGCTGATCGGCGACGAAATGGGCCTGGGCAAGACCATTCAGGCCATCGCCGCGAGCGAACTGTTCGCCCGCCATTTCGGTGCCGAACGGGTGCTCGTGGTCTGCCCGACCTCGCTGAAACACCAATGGAAACGTGAGATCGCACGGTTCGCCGGGCGCGAAGCCACAGTCATCAGCGGGCTGCGTGCCGCCCGCCAGTCGCTCTACGCGGCGGAGAACCCCTGCAAGATTGCCAACTATGAGACCCTGGCGCGGGACCTGGACCTGATCCAGTCCTGGTCGCCCGACGTGGTCATCGCCGACGAGGCACAGCGCATCAAGAACTGGAACACCATCGCCGCCCGTGCCCTGAAGCGCATCAGGAGCCCCTACGCGGTGGTGCTCACCGGCACGCCGCTGGAGAACCGCTTGGAGGAGCTCATCTCCATCGTCCAGTTCGTCGATCAGCACCGCCTGGGACCGACCTGGCGGCTGCTCAACGACCATCAGCAGCGCGACGAACACGGGAGGGTGATCGGCTACCGGGGACTGGACCGCGTCGGCGCCACTCTGGCGCCCGTCATGTTGCGCCGGCGCAAGTCAGACGTGCTGGACCAGTTGCCGGCACGGGTGGACAACACCCTGTTCGTCCCCCTGACCGACGAGCAACGCACGCACCACGAGGAAAACGGGGACATCGTGGCCCGCATCGTCAATCGCTGGCGCCGCACCGGCTATCTGTCCGAAGCCGACCAGCGCCGCCTCACCTGCGCCCTGCAGAACATGCGCATGGCCTGCAACAGCACCTATCTGCTGGACCAGGAAACCGACCACGGCCACAAGGCCGACGAACTCATCCTCCTGCTGGAAGACCTGTTCGAGCAGCCGGACGCTAAGGCGGTGGTGTTCAGCCAATGGCGACGCACCCACGATCTCATCATCCGCCGCCTGCAACAGCGTGGCTGGGGGCATGTCCTGTTCCACGGCGGCGTGCCCGGCGACAAGCGCGGTGCCTTGGTGGAGCGCTTTCACGACGACCCCCATTGCCGCTGCTTCCTCTCCACCGATGCCGGCGGCGTGGGGCTGAACCTGCAACACGCCGCGGCCACCGTCATCAACATGGATCTGCCCTGGAACCCGGCCGTGCTGGAACAGCGCATCGGCCGTGTCTACCGCCTGGGACAAGCGAAGAGCGTACAGGTGGTCAATTTCGTCGCCCAAGGCAGCATCGAGGAGGGCATGCTCTCCGTGCTGGCCTTCAAGAAATCCCTTTTCGCCGGGGTGCTGGATGGCGGTGCCGGTGAGGTCTTCCTGCATGGCACCCGGCTGTCCAAGTTCATGGAAAACGTCGAGGAGGTCACCCGGGCCACCGCCACCACCCCTGTGGAAAGCGACGACGCCAAAGCCGCTCAGGAGGAAGCCCGGCAAGGCGCGCCGGGGTCCGAAACCCCGCCCGAAACTGAGGCCCTATCGGTGCCCGCGACGGAAGCCGCGCCAACACCCGGCGCGGCGGATACCGACAGGTCACCGTCCGCCAACCCCTGGGCACCCCTTTTGGAAGCAGGCCTCCAGTTCCTGGACGAGCTTGCCAAGGCCGGGCAACCGGGACAGACAGCGTCCAGCCTGCTAGAAACTGATCCGACAACGGGCCGCTCCTGGTTGAAGCTGCCCGTTCCCGAACCGGCCACCCTACAGCGCCTGGCCGACGGGCTGCGCGACCTGCTCAAAGGACCCCGGTAATGAACAGGCTGGAAATCGAAGCGGACGACCTGATCAACGCCCTGACGTGGGACATGGAATCGGTCGGCGGCGGCCGGTATCTGGACCGGGAGACGGGACAGGTGCTGCTGGACCACGAGGATTCGGAAGACCCCCCGGAAGACTTCGAGGACGATCCCCGCCCCCGCGACCTCCATGCCTACGCTCTTGTGCCCGACGGGCTGCTGTCCGTGACCACGGATGGTGCTACTTTGGTAGCACCGCTTTTCAATCGCAGGTCCCATGACCGCCACCACCACCCTGAAACTTCCGGACACGCTCAAGTCCCGCATCGCCCGCATCGCAGCGGCCGAGGGCAAGACGCCCCACGCCTTCATGGTGGAGGCTCTGCAGGCCCAGACGGAACTGGCGGAGCGCCGCCGGGAATTCGTGGAGAGCGCGAAGCTGGCCGGCAGGAAGTGGCCGAATACTGCCTGGTGTATGACGCCGACGAAGTCTTCAGCTACCTCCAGGACCGCCTAGAAGACAGACAGGCCAAGCGCCCTTCCACCACCAAGCTATAACCGTGCCGCGGCTCGTCCTGGCCCCTCGGGCCTTGGCCGACACCGAGCGCCTCACCGGGTTCCTGATCGAAAGCGATCCCCATGCTGCCGCCGAAAACGGCGGGCTGCTGCTGAAGGGGCTGGCCATTCTGAAAGACCATCCCCTGATCGGGCGTAAGGTGGAGGAAGGATTTCGGGAACTGATCATCTCGCGCGGCCGGACAGGCTATCTGGCCCTGTACGAATATAATGTGACGCGGGACACCGCGCTGGTCCTGGCCATAAGACATCAGCGTGAACACGGGAGAGAAGGGGAGGAACATGAGCAATGACGCCAAATGAATAGGCTCGGACCCCGGTTTATTCCCGAATTCCATGACTGGCCGGACTACGAGCGGCCCCGGCCGTTTGTGCTCCGCGATTCCACCCGACGATCACCCTGAAGACACGAAATGGTAAGGAATCCCATGAATCCCAGGACCCTGCTCGGATTGAGCCTGCTGCTGATCCTCCTCGGCTGCACCAAGCTGACCATGGAGAACTACGACAAGATCGCCGTGGGCATGACCTACGACCAGGTGGTCAAACTGATCGGCCAGCCCGACAAGTGCGACGACGTCATGGGCCTGCGCTCCTGCACCTGGGGCTACAAGAAGCGCTCCGTGCACGTG
>JBJKSP010000122.1:0-4516 GCA_046703865.1 Thiobacillaceae bacterium | reverse complement strand
CCCAGGAGGTGGCCCGGTGGCTGGGCCAATGCGGCGCTTCCGACGGACTGCTGACCCTGTTCGTGCGCCATACCTCCGCCAGCCTGGTGATCCAGGAGAATGCCGACCCGGACGTGCAACGGGACCTGGAAGCCTTCCTGTCCCGGCTGGTGCCGGAGAACGATCCCCTGTACCGCCACGTCCTGGAAGGACCGGACGACATGCCCGCCCATATCCGGGCGGCGCTGACCCAGACCCAGCTCTCCATCCCCGTGCATCAGGGACGCATGGTGCTGGGTACCTGGCAGGGGATCTATCTGTTCGAGCACAGGCGATCCGCGCACGTGCGCGAGGTGGCCCTCCATTATCTGGGCGACTGAGGGCCGGGCTGCTCTGGGCGAGGATCAGGAGCGTCAGGCCGATACTGTGTGGGCCGACGCGGGCGGGGCCGGGTGCAGTTGGTGCTCGTGCGGTGAAACCTCCCGGGAACGCTCTGGTCGTATGCCAAGTGGCGGCCGAGTGTCCGATGTGGCAGACTCGGGGCCGCTTCCGACGGGGCCGAGATGCCTCGTGACAACAGACGCCCTCCTTCGACAATCAATCTGCACCCCCAACAAGACCACACACCGACTCCGTGCTGCCCTACGAATTCTGGATCGGCCTGCGCTATACCCACGCCAAGCGCCGAAATCACTTCATCTCCTTCATCTCCCTGATCTCCATGCTGGGCATCATCCTGGGCGTGACGGCCCTGATCGTGGTGATCTCGGTCATGAACGGCTTTCAGGACGAATTGCGCGACCGCATCCTGTGCGTGGCCGCCCACCTGGAGATCACCGGTCCGAACAACCACCTGTCCGACTGGCCCGCATTGGCGGCGCAGGTGAGACAGAATCCCGAGGTGAAGGGGTACGCGCCCTACGTCACGGGCCAGGGGCTCCTGGTCTACGGCGATGCCACCAAGGGGGCCATGATCCGTGGCGTCCAGCCCGCAATGGAACAGCACGTCTCCGATTTGGGCAAGGTCATGAAGGCGGGCCGCCTGTCGGACCTCAAGGCCGGCGAATTCGGCATCGCGCTGGGCAAGGACCTGGCCCGCAGCCTGGGCGTGGGGCTGGGCGACAAAGTGGCGGTGATCGCACCCCAGGGGATATTCACGCCGGCGGGTATGATCCCCCGGATCAAGCAGTTCCGGGTCGTGGGGATATTTTCGGCCGGCATGTATGAATACGACGCCGGACTGGCCCTCATCAACCTGACCGATGCCCAGAAGCTCTACCGCCTGGGGGACGACGTGTCCGGGCTCAGGCTCAGACTGGACAACATGTTCCGGGCACCCCTGGTCACCCGGGAGCTGTCCCACAGCCTGGAAGGGGATTACTACCTCACCGACTGGACCATGACCCATACCAACTTCTTCCGGGCGGTGGGGATCGAGAAGCGCATGATGTTCATCATCCTCACCCTGATCGTGGCCGTGGCCGCGTTCAACATCGTCTCCACCCTGGTCATGGTGGTCACCGACAAACAGGCCGACATCGCCATCCTGCGCACCCTGGGCGCCAGTCCGGGCAGCATCATGCAGGTCTTCATGATGCAGGGCAGCCTCATCGGGGTGATCGGCACCCTGCTGGGGGTGGCGGGCGGCGTGGTCCTGGCGCTGAACGTGGAGACCGTGGTGCCCGTCATCGAACATGTCCTGGGCATCTACCTGTTCCCCGCCGCCGTCTCCTACATCTCCGAGCTGCCCTCCAAGCTGGTCTGGTCCGACGTGGGTTGGATCGCCGGCGTCGCGCTGGGGCTGTCTTTCCTGGCCACCCTGTACCCGAGCTGGCGAGCCTCCCGCGTGCAGCCGGCGGAGGCGCTGAGATATGAGTGAGGCCGCTTCTCCCGTCCTCGCGTGCTCGGGCCTGAAGAAGAGCTATTGGCAGGGGCGCACCGAGGTGCCCGTGCTGACCGATGTCGATCTGGCCCTCGCCGCTGGCGAACGGATGGCTGTCATGGGGGCCTCCGGAGCGGGCAAGAGCACCCTGCTGCACGTGTTGGGCGGCCTGGATCGCCCGGACGCGGGCACGGTCCGGGTGACGGGGCAGGACGTCTGGGCCCTGAGCGAAAAGACCCGCGGGCGGCTGCGCAACCGGGCGCTGGGCTTCGTCTACCAATTCCATCACCTGCTGCAGGAGTTCACTGCGCAGGAAAATGTGGCCATGCCCCTGATCATTCGCCGCATATCGCGCCAGGCCGCCGAAGACGAGGCCAGGGGCTGGCTGGAAGAGGTGGGCCTGGGCCACCGCCTGCATCACCGCCCAGGCGAATTGTCAGGGGGCGAGCGCCAACGGGCGGCCATTGCCAGGGCGCTGGTCACCCGCCCCGGCTGCGTGCTGATGGACGAACCCACCGGCAACCTGGACCGGCACACCGCCGGTGTGATCCAGGATCTGCTCGCCGAGCTGAGCGTCAAGCATGGGATCGCCTTCCTGGTGGTCACCCACGATCCCGACTTCGCCGGACGCATGCAGCGCACCCTCCAACTGCGCGACGGCCGGCTACATGCCGATTGATGGCCGGCAGCGCGGACTGGAACCGGAGGCGCGGCTGGTAAATTCATGGGCCCGCCTGCCGCAGGCCAGACACGCAATACAGGCCATCTGCTATGGGGAATGCGTATCCCACCGTCATAGGGGGATGACACGCCTAGCGTTTTTCGGGAGGATGGCCGGTGCGGATGCCCTGGGTTTCCCTCGTCTGCACCCGCCGGCGACGTTTGCGCAGATAGGCCAGGAGGTAGAGCCGCCAGCCCAACTGGACGGCGCCGTATCCTGACGCGGCGAGCAGGGGGATCAGGAGGGCGTTGCCGATCAGATAGGTCTTGCCCAGACCCTTGAACCATGCGGTAAGCTGAGGCAAAAGTCCGCCCCAGTCCCCTCCGAACCAGTCGAATTCGAAGGCCTGGATATGCCCGCCGGTCTGCCCCGTGACGAGGGAACCCAGGGCGTAGGCCGCAAGCGCCAGGAAGGGCCAGGTCAGCGGATTGGTGAGGAAGGTGGTCGCCACGGCGACGGGGAGGTTGACCCGGAACAGGATGGCCAGGGTGGCAGCGACCAGCACCTGGACGGGCCCGGGGATGAGGCCGCCGATCATGCCCGCCGCTACCCCGCCCGACACCGAACCCCGGTTCAGGTGCCACAGATTGGGGTGCCTCAGCAGCGGGCGGAAACGACGCAGGTACTTGTGGTTGCGTATCGTTTCATGATCTGGGAGGTATTTCCGGAAGTACTTGCGAGGCATGTTGCGTTCGACGGACAGATAGGGAGGCGGTTCGGGCCGGAACCGTTTAATTCTAATGATACGTCTGGCGATATTGGGATTTGCGGGGGGTGCGGCCTGGCTTCAAACCCGGGCCGCGTTGCCGCCCCTCGCATGGTTCTGGCTCGCCCCGCCGGCGATGCTGGCGGCCGCCTGGCTACCTGGCCGGGGGCGGGCACGGGCCTTCAAGCTGGCCGTGACGGCCGCGCTGGCCTTCGCGCTGGGTTTCCTGTACGCGGCCTGGCGGGCGGACCTGAGGTTGGCGGATGCCCTGCCGTCGCAATGGGAAGGGCGTGACGTCGAACTGCTGGGCCGCGTGGTCGATCTGCCGGAACACACCCTGCGGGGCCAGCGTTTTCTCTTCAGCGCGGACAGGGCCCTCACCCTCGGCTTCCGGGCACCCGCCCTGGTCCGGCTCCAGCGATTCGAAACCCGGGAGGATCGGGCCTCGGTCCTGCACGGCGGCGACTGCGTCGCGCTGACGGCGCGCCTGTCCCGCCCCCACGGCCAGATCAACCCGGGCGGATTCGACTACGAGGCCTGGCTGCTGGAGAGGGACATCCGCGCCACGGGCTACGTCAAGGGCATTCCCCGGCCGGAGACGGGCTGCGGCCGTTCATGGCGGGCCGGCCTGGACAGGCTGCGCGACGGCATCCGCGGCCGTCTCGGCCGGGCGCTGGCAGGGCGGCCCTACGCCGGCGTGGTGGCGGCCCTGGCGGTGGGGGACCAGAACGCCATTCCGACGGCCCAGTGGACGCTGTTCCGGCATACCGGCGTCACCCATCTGCTGAGCATCTCGGGCTTGCACGTCACCCTGTTCTCAACCCTGGTCTTCGCATTGGTCTCGGCGGTCTGGCGCAGGTTTCCGGGCCTTTGCCTGCGCCTGCCGGCGGCGAAGGCGGGGCTGGTCTTCGGCCTCGCGGCCGCGGCCGCCTATGCGATGCTGGACGGGTTCGGCATCCCGGCCCAGCGCACCCTCTCCATGCTGGGGGCGGTGGCGGTCTCCATCTGGCTGGGCAGGACCACCTCGCCCACCCGCACCCTGATGCCGGCCCTGGGCGTCGTGGTGCTCGTCGACCCCTGGGCCGCCCTGTCACCGGGCTTCTGGCTCTCCTTCGGTGCCGTGGCCGCGTTGTTCTACGCGGGTTTCGGGCGGCTGGCGCCGCCGCCGCTCTGGCAGGGCTGGATCCGGGCCCAATGGGCCGTGACCCTCGTCCTCCTGCCGGGCTTG
>JBJKSP010000121.1:0-3354 GCA_046703865.1 Thiobacillaceae bacterium | reverse complement strand
GGCAGACGGAAGGTCCGGGTACCTTCCCGGACCTTCCGTCTGCCTCGACATTCCGGTCTGCGCGACGCATGTCCCCTGCCCTGATTGAATCCGGCGTCTTTCTCGTGTTCGTTGGGGTGTTGGGCCTGGTGGTGGGCAGCTTCCTCAACGTGGTGATACACCGCCTGCCCATCATGCTGGAACGGGAATGGCACGCCGAGTGTGCCGCCCTTCAGGGGGGCGAGCCTGCGTCCAGCACACCTTACAACCTCATGGTGCCCGGGTCCGCCTGCCCCCATTGTGGGCATGCGATCCGCTGGTACGAGAACATCCCGCTGCTGAGCTATTTCTGGCTCAAGGGTCGGTGCTCGGCCTGCGGCCAACCCATCAGTGCACGCTATCCCCTCGTGGAGGCGGCGGCAGGGGTGCTGGCGGCTTATGCCGCCTGGCATTTCGGCCTCGGCATCCAGGCCGCTGCGGCCATGCTGCTGGTGTGGTCGCTGCTCGCCCTTGCCGTAATCGACCTGGATACCCACCTCCTGCCCGACCGCATCACCCAGCCGCTGCTCTGGGCCGGCCTGATCGTCAATTTGTGGGGGGTATTCTCGACCTTGGCAGGGGCCGTAGTGGGTGCCGCGGCCGGTTACCTGGTCCTGTGGGGCGTCTATCACATCTTCCGGTTCGCTACCGGGAAGGAAGGGATGGGCTACGGGGACTTCAAATTGCTGGCCGCCCTCGGCGCCTGGCTGGGGTGGAAGGCCTTGCCCATCATCATCCTGGGCTCCAGCGTCGCGGGGGCCTTGGTGGGCCTGGCCATGATCGCGTTCGCCGGCCACGACCGCACCCGACCCATCCCCTTCGGACCCTGGCTGGCCCTGGGCGGCCTTGTCGCATTGTTCTGGGGTGACCCCCTGTGGCACCTGTATCTGGGGACATGAAGCATCCGTATTGCATCGGGCTTACCGGCGGGCTCGCAGCGGGCAAAAGCGAGGTTGCGGGCCGTTTTTCCGAGTTGGGTGTGGTGGTCGTGGACACCGACCGTATCGCCCGCGCGCTGACCCGTGCGGGCGGTCCGGCCATCGCGCCGCTGGTGCGGGCCTTCGGCGTTTCGGTATTGGCCGGCGATGGCAGTCTGGACCGGCGCGGCATGCGTGCAAGGGTCTTTGCCGATCCGGAAGTTCGTCGACGGCTGGAACGCATACTCCATCCCATGATCCGTATCGAGGCCCAGCGTCAGGTGGAAGAGGCCCGGTCAGATTACGTGGTCCTGGTGGTTCCCCTGCTTCTGGAAAGCGGAGGGGTCTACCGGGATCTGGTGGATCGGGTGCTGGTCGTGGATTGCGACGAGCAGACCCAACTGGCTCGCGCCATAGCGCGGGACCGCATGGACGAGGATCAGGCCAGGGCCATGCTGGCGGCCCAGGTTTCACGGGCTGAACGCCTGGCCGCTGCGGACGACGTTATCGTGAATGAGGGTGGGCGGGATGTCCTCCGGAATCGGGTGGATGCCTTGCATGTCCGTTATCTGGAAAAGGCGAAAAATCGGGGTCAGGCGTTGCCATAGTGAGGGGCTTACTGCAAAATCATAGGCCTATCAATGATCTATAAGGCATTTCTAAAGTACGGGCTGCTGTGATCCAGTACGAATATCCCCTTAACGAACGCATCCGAACCTGGCTCCGCTTGGAAGACATATTCGGTAAGGCTTTGTTTTTCATACGTTCTGAAGACTCAAGGTCCCATCATGCCGGTTTGCTGGCCATCTTCGAGCTGGTGGATGTGACCGCCCGGGCCGAGATGAAAAGCGATCTGATCCAGGAACTTGAGCGTCAGAAAGGCGCACTGGAGGCCTTGCGCAGCAACCCGGCGGTGGATGGCAAGCGCCTGGAACTGGTGGTCAAGCGCATCAACGGCGCCCTGGCGGATCTCTATGCCATGACCGGCAAGATCGGTCAGCACGTGCGGGACAACGAGTGGCTGCTGGGCATCAAGGGGCGTTCCACCATCCCGGGTGGGGTGTGTAGTTTCGATTTGCCCAGCTACCATTATTGGCTGCACGAACCGGCCGAAGACCGCAGCAACGATCTCATGGAATGGCTGAGCCCCTTGCTCCCCCTCAAGCGCGGGGTCGATGTGGTGCTGGGCCTCCTGCGGGACAGCGGACACGTGAGCCGGCATGTGGCCTCCCAGGGCCTGTTCCAGCTCATGCTGGGTGGCCGAACCGCCCACATGCTCCGTATCGGGTTGGCCGATGACATCGTCTGCGCCCCCGAGGCGAGCGCCAACAAATACGCCCTCAATATCCGCTTCACTGTCTTGGACAAGAGTCAGAAGCCGCGCACGTGCGAGCAGGACATCCCGTTCGAGCTGGCCTTCTGTAATCTGTAACCACCCCCTCCGGGCCTTGGCCCTCTCTCCCTTCCACACAATCTTGAGGAACACCGTGAAGCGATGGTCCCTATTGCTCGTCGCCTTTTTGCCTCTGGTCGCCCATGCGGACGAGGCCGCCATCCGGCAGACCCTGACCCAGCGTTACCCCATGCTCAGCATCAATGCCGTCAGCCCCAGCCCCATCCCGGGTGTTTACGAGGTCTGGGCGGGGGGCAAGCTGTTCTATTCGGATGAGAAGGGCGACTACATCCTGCTGGGCCCACTGGTGGACACCCGTACCAAGAGCAACCTGACCCGGCAGCATCTGGAAACCCTGCTTGCGGTCAGGTTCGACAGCCTGCCGCTGGACAAGGCCATTCGGATCGTTCATGGCAAGGGAGAGCGCAGGCTGGCGGTCTTCTCCGATCCGGATTGCCCTTTCTGCCGGCGCCTGGAAAGGGAGCTGGCGGGCATGGACAATTTGACCGTCTACGTCTTCCTCTTTCCCATCACCAGGCTGCATCCCGGTGCCGCGGAGGTGGCCAAACGCATCTGGTGCTCGGCCAACCCGGCCCGCAGCTGGCAGGACTACATGCTGGAGGGCAAGGCGCCAACGCAGGGAGCGGATTGCGACACGCCCATCAAGGCGCTCGCCGAACTGGGGGAGGAACTGGGGGTGGATGGCACACCCACCCTGATCTTCGGCAGCGGCAGGCGCTTGAGCGGGGTGCCCTCCAAGGCACAACTGGAGGAATTGCTCCAGGGCGATTCCTGAGGCTGCGCTAGTCCTTTAGCAGGCGCTGCACCACGGCCCCGGCCAGCATCAGACCGAACAGGGGCGGCAGATAGGAAATGGTGCCGTTCACTGCACGTGCCCGGCCATGGGCCGTGGGCTCCGGAGGCCGAGGCGGGCGACCGGGTTCGTCCGAATAGACCGCCAGCACGCCCTTGACGATACCCAGCCGCTTTAACCTTTGGCGCACCGCACGGGCTAGGGGGTCGACC
>JBJKSP010000120.1:0-9169 GCA_046703865.1 Thiobacillaceae bacterium | reverse complement strand
AGCACGCCGTTGGCCATGCCCAGCAACAGCGACCGGTTGAGCGGGCGCCGGATGCGCGACTGGTGGCCCTTGAGCCAGGCTTCTACGGGATTCAACGGTCATTCGGCCGCTTGCATACGCGGCAGGGAGCCGGATACCGGCAGGTGGCGCTATTTTACAGGCAGGAACGATGCCCCACGAATTCAACCGGCGGGAGACCCCGCAATAATCGGGGGCATGCCTAGCGGTGCAAACCTTCCGTGGACAGGCTCGCCGCCTTGGGTTCGAACTGGTCCATCACGTCGCCCGGCGTCTCGAGCCGCCGCCTTCGGTATGTCATAGGCGTCTATGCAAGTTGGGGTTTGCGGCCGGGGCCATCATGCCCTATGGCCGTCCGCCCAACGCCGGCCGTTCCTCCTCAAGGCCTCAAGGGGTCGTCCATCGGGGTCATCCATGCCTCAAGATCGGATAGCCTCAGTGCAGGCAGGATGACATCTCTTCCACTTGCGACGGGGACGTGGCGTCGTGTTCGACGGGAAAGCGACCCGGCATAAGCGTTGGCTTACGCCGGCCGCGCACTTGATCATCCCCCGGTGAACCCGGCGTGAATGCCTTGGCTTTGCGCCAGGTTCAGGACATCCGCCGAAGCCAGATCCTCGGGGTTGAAGACCACGATCATCAAGTGGGGCTTTTCGTTGTGATACCCCAGGGCGATCACCCCATTTGCCCCATGCACCGCATCCACCAAGGCTTCACGCCGTGGGGCATCCAAGGCTTCATCGATATGGATCACCAGGTTCGTCATGGATATGTCGGTTCCCATTTTTCACTCCGTTTGGGCGGCCTTGAAATCAGATCGATACATTTATGATCCCTACTCTGAGGGTCGCTCAGAAATACCAGAGACTGGCCTGGGTGCCGTTGGCCATGCCGGACAGGCTGTCCATGACCCGTGCACGCCACGATAGACCCCGGCGCATTCCAGTCATCGCTCGATTTTTTCCTTTTGCATGATGTCCTCCGGGGATTGCGCGACACTTGTCGGCAAGGGGAAGGACAAACTGCGGGTCACCTCTCCTGACCGCCGCGTCTGTGCCTACACTGTCCGGCTCGCTGCCAGGATTTCCTGTTCGGCAGCCAGCCAGTCCTGCACTTCGCCGCCGGGCGCGAACCCCCGGGCCCGGGCCCGGTAATAGGCCGCCTCGGCGATGGCCCGGCGCAAAGCCTCGGCCGCGTTGGCGAATTCCGGAAGGCCATCGGATTCGGGGGGATCCGGGAGGGGAGTGTCGGGATGTTGCCTTGTCTTACGGGCCATGCGGGTCTCCTGCTTGCGGCAGATTTTCGATTGCCGCTTTGAAGCCGCCCGCCCGCGGAGGATCAGGACGGGCATAGAGAATGATCAATATGCGCCCAAATGCATCTCGGAATCATCCGTAGGGACACTCAGTAGCGCCACTTAGTCGGGGAGGAGACGGATCAGGACCAGCAATAGGCCGCCATGGCGACCAGTTCGGCCAGATTGGCGGCGCCCATCTTGTGCATGATGTGGGTGCGGTGGATCTCCACCGTACGGTAGCTCAAGCCCAGTTGCCGGGCGATTTCCTTGTTGGATCGGCCTGTGACCACCAGGGCCATGATCTCCCGCTCCCGGGGGCTCAAGCGGGCATGGCATTGCCTGACGGCATGGGCCTGGGCCTGAGCCTCCCGGCGGTCCCGGTCCAGGGTAAGCGCCCGGCGCACCCGTTCCAGCAGCACCGCGCCATGGACGGGCTTCTCCAGGAAATCCACGGCGCCGTCCTGGACCGCCTGCACCGCCATGGGGATGTCGCCGTGGCCGGTGAGGAACAGGATGGGGATCTGCCAGCCCCGATCCTTGAGCGCCGCCTGGACCTGGCGGCCGGTCATGCCGGGCATGGCCATGTCCAGCAGCATGCAGCCGGGACAGTCCTCCCCGCAGGCCGTGAAAAAGGCGGGACCATCGGCATAGGCCTCCACGCGCAGTCCGTCCGCCTCCAGCAACTGGACCAGCGCTTCGCGCAGGGCCGCGTCGTCGTCCACCACGAATACCGTCGGCGTCGCTGTCCTCATCGCTTGTGCGGGGCGAGCGGCAGGACGAAATGGAAGATGCCGCCGGGGACGCGGGGTTCCGCCCACAGCCGGCCGCCGTGCGCCTCCACCAGGCTGCGGCTGATGCGCAGCCCCACCCCCAGGCCGTAGTCCTTGGTGGTGACCAGGGGTTCGAACAGCCTGGCTGCGTCCTTGATACCCGGCCCGGTGTCGCGGACACTGACCTGGGCCATGTCCTCGACCCTTTTCGTCTCCACGGTGATGCGGCCCTGGGCCTTGCCCGTGTCACGGATGGCGTCGATGGCGTTGAGCACCAGATTTAGCAGGACCTGCTCGATCTGCACCGGCACGCCCATGACCGGCAGCGGCGTCTCGGTCAGGTCGAGTTCGAGGTCGATACCACTGGCCCGCGCCTTCGGCACCAGCATGGCGGCGGCGCTGCGCACCACTGAATTCATCTCCATGGGCGCAGGCTCGATCCGGTCACGACTCACGAAGCCCCGCAGGTGACGGATGATGTCACCCGCGCGCAAGGCCTCGCGGCTGATGAACTCCAGGTTCTTCATGAGCTTGTCCCGGTCCGGCTGCGGACGCTGCAGCATCTGCTGCAGGGCCTCGGCCAGGGTGGCGATGGAAGCCAGCGGCTGGTTGATCTCGTGGGCCAGCATGGTGGCCAACTCGTTGGCGGTCTGCAGGCGCTGCAGCCGGGACGCCTCTTCCAGTTGGCGGCGCGCCTCTTCCTCGGCTTCGGCCTGTTCCGTGATGTCGATGCCGGTGCCAACGACGTACCGGACCCGTCCGGTGTCGGCCCGGGTGGACGTGCCAATCCAGCGGATCAGGCGCAGCGAGCCGTCGCGATGCCGGAAGTGGTTCTGGTGCACGATGTGAGGACAGCCGTCGAGCAGGGCATACATCACTGCCTCGACTTGCTCCTGTTCCTCGGGCGGGACGAGCCGTTTCCACCAGTCCGGGTCATTGCGCAGCTCCGCCGCCTTGTAGCCTGTGGTGGCCTCGCAGGCCTTGTTGAACACCTGCATGTGCTGCTGGGTATCCGACGCCACCACCAGGGCGGTCTGGGTGTCCAGGATGGTCTGGAGGAAGTCGTGCTCTCTACGCAGGGCCGCCTCGGCCTGTTGACGCTGCTGCACCTCCCGTTCCAGCGCGGCCGCATGTTCCGCCTCGCGGTCGGCGCGCTGCCGGCGCTCGGTGATGTCCCGCACGAAGCCCAGCCAACGGCCGTCCGCAAGGATCTTGGCGCTCACCTCGATGGGCAGCAGGGTCCCATCCTTCCTGCGGATGCTCCACTCGGCCACGTTCACACCGCCCTTCAGCAGCCTGTCCCGGATCTGCCACAGCCGGTCCACGTCCTCGGCAGGGATGAAATCCACGATGGTCTTGCCCAGGATCTCCTCGCGGGCATAGCCCAGCATGGCACAGCCCGCAATGTTCACGTCGGTGTAGCGGCCGTCCCGATCGGCGATGAAGATCCCGTCGGCGGCCTGATCGATCAGTTCGCGCAGGCGCTCTTCGCTCGCCCGCAGATCGTATTCCGCCTGTTTGGCGCGAGTGATGTCCATTGCCGTCACCCGGCAATCGTCGCTATCCTGAGACAGCAAATCCAGGCGTAGATGACACTTGTCCAGGCTCGATCGTTCCACGTCTACCTCGCACGCTTCCTGGATCGAATCGGTATTGAGGATCTTGTCCAGGGCGGCATTGAACGCGGGTCGGGTGGCTGGGGTGAGGAACAGTCCCAGACGCCGGCCGATCAGGTCGGCGCGGAGTTTGCCCAGAAGGTCTGCCCCGATCAGGTTGGCCTCCCGGATCCTGCCACCAGACTCCAGGGTGAAGTAGGCCGCGGGCGCGAAGTCGTAGAGGTCCACCTGGCGCGCCAGGCTTTCCTCCAGCGCGTACCGGGTCTCGCGCAACGCTTCGTTCTGCATCTCAAGCTCGATCTGGTGCACTTCGAGCTCGTGCACTAGCCTGGGCAGGTCGGCGCCTGACCGCGTGGCCCGCGGCCGTCGCTTCGCCAGCCGCGACTCCGCGCGCCGCCGGAGTTCAACGCCCTTGTCGGTCTCGTCCTCGTTTTGGGTCATGGCCAGCCCCCACGCATCTGCGACCCCGCACTTTGCTACAGGTCCTGTCAGTCAGCACTTTGAGAAGAGCCCCTGCAGCAGCCCTTTCCAGCCGGCGAGTACATTCCTCCAAAGTCTAAGCCACTTAACCAGATGAACCTAATCAGGAGCTGATCGGACAGCAGTGGCCGAAAATAGTAATCAAAAACATCCGAAATTCCCACAAAGGGGGCGTGCGGGTTCTTCCACCGTTTCTCCATGTTGCATGCCTCTGGGCGCTGATGTGATGGGTGTCCTGCCGGCGCTGCGGGGATGATCCGCCCCCCCATGAGCGGACCGGCATCATGCCCGTGTCGTCCGGGCCTCACAGGTGTGGGCGTCTATGGCTGAAACCACCGGGAAGCCATCTTCCCGGCCACAACAATTACTCGACCTCAGGAAGTCATCATGTCGAAACTCACCGCAATCTGCCTGGCCGCTGTGCTGGGGGTCGCCACGCTTCAGTCATGGCCGCCGGCAACGTCGAGCAGGGCAAGGCCAAATCGTACGCCTGCGTCGTTTGCCACGGGCTGGGGGGGAAAATTTCATACCCATGTTGGGGGCGGCACCGCCAACCTGGCCGGCATGAATCCGGGACGCTTCGTGTCGGCCCTGAAGGCCTATCGTTCCGGCCAGCGCTTTCACCCGTTCACGGAGTTCTTCGTCATACCCTTGAGCGACCAGGACATGGAGGATTTGGTCGCCTGTTACGCCAGCCTGGGACGGAAGCAATAGCTGGCCCTGGGGCGTCCTTGGCGTAACGGACATGAAAAGGGCCCCTCGAAGGGGCCCTTACGCCACCCAGGACGGGCGTAGTCTTATTTTTTCTCATCAGGCGGTGGTGTGGCCGGGGCCGTGGGCTGGCCGTAGGGGTATTGCCAGATCTTGGCCCAGACGTTGGGATCGAAGGGGTTGAAGATGTAGGGCTGGGCCTCGGCCGGCGCGCCCGGCTGCGCTGCCGTTGTGCCGGGGACCTGCCACAACTGGGCCCAGGCGTTGGGGTCGAAGATGTTGTACCCCGTGGTGCCGTAGCCCGTGGTCCCCCAAGGACTGGTCCCGGTGGCGGGCACCGGCAGGGTCGGGTTCAGGAAGCCCTTCCACATGTCACCGTAGGAGGCCGGGTTCATCATGGCCCCGAGCCAGCCCATGTACAGGGCGGGGTTCATGGTGTTGACGCCCAGTTGCCACCAGCGCGGGTCCAGCGGGGCCATCATCCACTTCATGTACATGGCCGGGTTGAGTCCCTGCAGCATCATGCCCCACAGCTTGGGATCCACGGGCGCCATGAACCAGCGCAACATCTTGCCCGGATCGGTGAACTGGGTCAGCAGGGCGGTGTAGAAATTGGGGTCCAAGCCGGCCGCGAGCCACTTCATGTACACGTTGGGGTCCGTCATGAGGGGCATCCAGGCCGAGTAGCTGGCCGGGTTCATCATGCTCTGCATCATGTAGGCCCACATCTCTGGACTCAGCGACTGGGTGCCCAGGGCGGTGTAGAAGCCCGGCTCGGTCAGGGCGTTGAACCAGGGCACGAAGGCCTTGGGCTCCTTGAGCACCATGGGGTTCTTGGTGAAGTCCCACATCATGGCTGCCCACCCCTCGGGGGTGGTGGGCACCGCTGTGGCGGGTGTGGACGCAGCAGGCGTTGCTGGGGCGTCCGCGGCGAAGACGGGCATGGCCACCGCGGCGGCAAGGGCGACGGAAAGGGTCAGAGCCTTGAGTTTCATGATCTTTGCTCCATGTCAGGGTGATTCATCGTTTGGCGAATTTGCTGCGGGCGGGGGCGTGATGTTCCAAGTACCGGGCCGGGTGACCTCCATTCGGCCCCCTCTGAGTCCGCCCCGCCTTTCATCAGGATCGCCGATCTCCTTGCGAAATCGAGCCATTCCTCTTCCTCGTCGGTGGCGCTCCAGGCACTAAGGAATTCTTTATACGCCCCGGAGAAACCAGGGGTCATCCGTACAGGTACTCAGTAGAACTACTTACGCCCAAGCCACACCGAGGGAGAGCGAATCAGTGGGGAACCAAGCCAGGGCGCTGAAACAAGATAAACAACGGGGACTCTGGCCGCAGGCGTCACCCAGGCCGGCGAACTGCGCCGCAGAGATGCGGGGGCAGCGCGGCGTTCGCCCGCAGGACAACTGGCTCGAGTCGGGCCCTCATGTCGCGGCCATCGACCCGCCCGCCCGCCACCGACACGTCAGACCGGACGGGCAAGACAAGGTCGGACGTCCGGCGGTCCTGAAGAAGTCGCCCGAGCATGGACATCCATAACCTGACTCTCGGAACAGGCCGGTGTGTTGGGGTATGGCTGACACAAGTGACATAAATGTCAGTAATGCCTGTCATTCCGGGCAAGCTGGGCCGAATCCCTCCAATCCCATGCCGATGACATGGGTAACCGCAATACGGCCCGCGCCGCCGTTCTGGCGCCGAACCTAGCCGCGGCCCTTTGTCAGAAATGACGGTCTTTGAGTTGGTACGATGGTTGCTCCATCAACTGTAGCTCCCATCCCGGTCTCCCAGGAAACGACCTTGGCAATAGGCCGCATGGCGCATCGTCGCCCTCCCACAAGACCGCTTGCCGAGAAGGAAGGAACCATGAAGCACTCCGTCTGGAGAGCAGGTATCAAGCCGGAAGTACTTCCCACCAGGCTCGACGGCACGTTGTGGAAGCCGCGCGCTTGCGGCCGGAAGCTCACCGAGGAGGACTCACGATGAGGATCGCCGTCGCCAGCCAGAACCGCAAGGCCGTGACCGGCCATGCCGGCAAGTGCCGCAGGTTCTGGGTCTACGAGATCGAGGAGCTGGCAGTCAAAGGCAGGAACCTGCTGGAACTGCCCAAGGAACAATCCTTTCACGAGAGCCATGGCGGCCCCCATCCCCTGGACGGCGTGAGCGTGCTCATCACCGGCGGCATGGGCAGCGGCCTCCAGTCGCGGCTGCGCCGGCGGGGCATCGAGGCCCTGGTCACCACCGAGACCGATCCGGACCGGGCGGTGGCTGCCCACCTAGCGGGGACCCTGCCCCTGGGCTCGCCCGAGGCCCATGAAGGCCCTGACGCTCACGAGCCCCAGCAAGCCCAACATCATCGCCCGGATGCCCCGGGGGCGTCCGCGGCTATCCCCTTTCGCGCTTCTAAACCGACCAAGGAGCGAACATGAAACAGACCCTGCTGCAAGAGAAATACCCCGTCCTCGTCGCCGAGATCGGCAAGGACGAGACCACCTGCCGCAACGTCGCGGACGTGGTGGCCTATCTGAAAGGCAAGATCGCCGAGCAGGAGCGGGTGAACCTCATCGGCGTGTTCGATCACTACGCCCACACCAAGCATATCGGCGGCGAGATCGCCGAGGGCATCGTCGGTGCCGTGGATGTGATCTTCTGTTTCGGCTTCGCCCTGCCCAACCCCCAGGTGCTGGCGGTGCGACCCCGCTCCATCGGTGTGGCCGACCTGGGCGACCGCTTCGTGGTGAGCTTCATGGAGGCCCCCATGCAGCCCGCCAACGAGGCGATGGAGGCCTGGGTGAAGGGTCTCAGGAACGAGGGCTGAATCCACCGACCTGCCCTGTGGACTGTGTTGAAAAGCGAGGTCGAGATCACGATGTCGCGCACGGAATTTTGGTTATCGGGCGCGAGTTCGCGAGGTGTTTGCTACAGACGGCTTGATAGCCAACGCAAATCCTATGCTTAGAATTAATCAATTGGATCAATGACGTTTGGGAGCTTCACAATGGATGCGCATTAGCAATCGCTAATGAACTAATTGACCTGATACAGAGGAATCGAACCATGACAGAAATGATCCAAGAACGTCCCGCAATGCCACGCCTGAACGAACCGGCCCCCGACTTCGAGGCCAAGACCACCCACGGCGTGAAGAAGCTGTCGGACTACAAGGGCAAGTGGCTCGTGCTGTTCTCCCACCCGGCCGACTTCACGCCGGTGTGCACCACCGAGTTCATGGCCTTTGCCCGGCATTACCCCGAGTTCCAGAAGCTCAACTGCGAGCTGATCGGCCTGTCCATCGACAGCTACTACGCCCATGTGGCCTGGGTCCGGAACATCAAGGAGAAGTTCGGAGTGGAGATCCCCTTCCCCATCATCGAGGACCTGTCCATGAAGGTGGCGAAGGACTACGGCATGATCCAGCCGGGGGCCTCCGACACCTCCGCGGTGCGGGCCACCTTCATCATCGACGACAAGGGCATCCTGCGCGCCATGGTCTACTACCCCATGACCAACGGCCGCTCCATCCCCGAGTTCGTGCGTCTGGTGGCGGCCCTGCAGACTTCGGACAGGAACAAGGTGGCCACGCCGGAAGGCTGGAAGCCCGGCGACCAGGTCATCGTGCCGCCGCCCCAGGACGTGAACGCCGCCGAGGCCCGCATGGGCGAGGGCTACGAGTGCACCGACTGGTACTTCTGCAAGAAGGCGCTGTGACCCCGGAAGGGTAGCCCAACCCGCCCCCGAGGGGGCGGCTTGCCATTCTGTTCTGAGACGATTGAAAGACCGCCCGAGGTCTACCCTTCCTCACATCCACTGACCGGCCATGGCATGGGCCATCCTTTTCAGTCTCCTGGACAGCGTGGGAGTCATCCTCGGCGCCGCCCTGCGGGGGGCCGCCTTTCCGGACATGATCCCCAAGGGCCTGGAGCAGGCCCCGGCGCTGGCCGTGACCGGCACGGTGCTGGCCGCATGGTCGGCCTTTTCGTCCTGGAGAAGCTGGTGATCTGGCGCCATTGCCACGATCACGAATGCCAGGTCCACGGCCATCAGGACGGGGCGCTGATCCTGTGGGCGACAGCTTCCACAACTTCGTGGACGGGGTGGTGTTCGCCGCCGCCTTCCTCATCTCCTTGCCCGTGGCGCCCAAGCATGCGCCGGACGGCCCCGTCATCGATCCCCCCTTCGAATAGAACACCCTACGAGGAACCACGCCATGTCCCAATCGCCACGCATCGTCATCCTGGGCGCCGGCTTCGCCGCCCTCACCGCCGTGCGGGAAC
>JBJKSP010000119.1:0-2701 GCA_046703865.1 Thiobacillaceae bacterium | reverse complement strand
CCTTGCCGCCTTCCTCGTGGCCTGAATCCTCGCCAGGCACTACGGTGAGCATCGGGTTGTACCTTCCCGGCCGGCGCGCCAACGCCGGTCATTGCTTGAGAGCCTTCACACGGTCACCGGGAAGGTACACCCCACCCGGCCGATCCACAGGTCTCAAGCATTGCCTGCGCCACGAGGCGCAGTGCCGTATCGCCCGCTGAGCGGGCAGGGATTGGAGGTATATCTCTGGATCCAATGGCTAACCTGGATTCGAAAGAAAAAGGGAACCGTAGCATGCCAGGAAACCGGTGATCACGCTCAGGCGTATGAGGTGATGCACCGGGGGATCCGCGCTGATATGGCGAAAGCTAGACTGCCTGAAGCCCAATCTCCAGAAGGCGCAATTGAACGCCCGTTGGAAAGACGCCTGCAACCAACGCCGCCCCTGCGACAGGATGAGGAATGGCCCGTCGTAATCCTCTGGGTGCGGGCGATGTCCGGTAAGGACATTTAAGGAGATGAGTGGGACGCCTAAGTCGCGCTAGAACGTATGGTACTGACGAACGTGGGATCGCCTAAGGGACGCGAGTCCTATGGCGACAGAGGGCCAGTAGTAGTCGCAGGAGTAACGACCTGCCAAGGAGGACGGCGAAGACCCGTCCACAGGGCAAAGGGGCCCAGGTGATCGGACATCAGTAAGACCGGGACGTATGCGTAATGCAGGATGCCGCAACGGTACTGGATGTCCTCCACGATCGCGGCAGGAGAGGCCTGCCATGCGACGAGCTTTACCGCCAGATGTTCAACAAGGAACTGTACCTGCTGGCCTATGGGCGGATCTGCGCCAACCAGGGCGCGATGACACCCGGGGCCACTGGAGAGACCGTGGACGGCATGTCCGGGGAAAAGATCGACGCCATCATCGAGGCGATGCGTCACGAGCGCTACCGTTTCTCTCCCGCCCGACGTGTGCTCATCCCGAAAAAGAACGGGAAGATGCGCCCGCTGGGACTGCCGACCTGGTCGGATAAACTCGTCGGCGAGGTGGTGCGTCTCCTGCTGGAGGCATACTACGAACCGGCGTTCTCCGGCCACTCGCACGGATTCCGGCCTCAGCGCGGCTGCCATACTGCCCTGCGGGAAATGGAAGCGACCTGGACCGGGACCGTGTGGTTCATCGAGGGAGACATTTCCGACTGTTTCGGGTCTTTGGATCACGATATAATGACCAGGATCCTGGCGGAGAAGATCCACGATAACCGGTTTCTGCGGCTGATCGCCAACATGCTCAAAGCCGGGTACCTGGAGGAATGGCAATATCACGGAACGCTGAGCGGAGTTCCGCAAGGCGGGGTGGCTTCACCAATCCTCAGCAATATTTACCTGAGCAGGCTGGACGAGTTCGTCGAGAAGGTTCTTATCCCGCAATACACCCGAGGACAGGGCCGGAAACGTAACCCTGAATACTCAAGGGTGAAACGCCTGCTGAAAAGCGCGCGCCAGAGCGGTGACCGGGCCAAGGTCCGGGAGCTGACCAAGCAACTGCGCACTCTGCCAGCGGGTGACCCTATGGACTCCCAGTACCGTCGGCTGCGATATATACGCTACGCCGACGACCATATTTTGGGATTCATCGGGCCGAAGGCTGAAGCCGAGGCTATCAAAGATCAACTGGCGAGGTTCCTGCGCGGCGAACTCGCGCTCGAACTCAACGCTGACAAGACACTGATCACCCACGCCCGCACACGGGCGGCACGGTTCCTCGGCTACGAGATCATCGTCCAGCACGCCAACAGCAAGGTCACCAACGGCCGCCGAGCGGCCAACGGGATCATCGCGCTGCGCGTACCCCTCGACATGATCAAGGCCAAATGTGCCCCCTACCGGCGCCACGGCAAACCCTGGCACCGGCCGGCCATGCAGAACCTGGACGACTACGACATCGTGCAGACCTATGCGGCCGAATACCGGGGCATCGTCGGCTACTACCTCCTCGCCATCGACGTCTGGCGGCTGGGCACCCTGCGCTGGAACGCCGAGACATCGATGCTGAAAACCCTGGCGGCCAAGCACAAGTCCACGGTGACGAAGATGGCGGCCCGACACAGAGCCAAGATCGAAACCCCCCACGGACTGCGAACGTGCTTCGAGGCCAGGATCCCCCGCAACGGCAAGGAAGACCTGGTAGCACGATTCGGCGGGATACCCCTCACACGGAACAGGCACGCGGTCCTCAACGACCGCGCAACGATCCGGATCCCCTACCCCCGCAAAGAGCTCATCAACAGGCTCGTGCGGAGCAGGTGCGAACTGTGCGAGAACACCGGCCGCGTGGTGGTCCACCACGTCGCCAAACTCGTCCGGCTCGGCCGACCCGGACCAGAACAGCCCGCGTGGGCGGCGCGAATGACAAAGAAACGGAGGAAATCCCTCGTGGTCTGCCAGCCATGCCACGACGCCATCCACGCCACTCCTGTCACGAACGCGGCGTAGTCACTGGAGAGCCACGTGCATCGAAAGGTGCCCGCGTGGTTCGGAGGGAGGCTGCACGGAAAAGGACCGAGGTTCACCAACAGTGAACCCGACACCTCGCCGTGCAGCCCACCCTGTTCCAGCCAGAGCCGCCGTCATTCGATCCTCGGGAACCTCGGCCATGGTGTACACCTGCCCGGCTTGGCCTACGGTCAAGAGTTTAGGGCCGGGTGCTGACGATTCCCAGCAC
>JBJKSP010000118.1:0-5123 GCA_046703865.1 Thiobacillaceae bacterium | reverse complement strand
CCTATTTCAACTGGCGCTATCGCGTCCTCTCGCCCGCTTTGGCGGAGGCCCGTCTGCAGGCCCTGCAGTCCCGCATCCGTCCCCACTTCCTCTTCAACACCCTGAATACCGCCATCTCTTTGTTGCGCAGTTCACCTGGCCAGGCTGAGACGGTGCTGGAGAACCTGGCGGAGCTGTTCCGCATGCACATGTCCGAGAACAGCCGCCTGTCACCCTTCTCGCGCGAGCTGGAGCTGGCCAGGGCCTATGTCCAGCTGGAGGAGATCCGCCTGGGCGAGCGGCTCAGGCTGGAGTGGAAAGTGGACAATGCCCCCATGAGTGCCCTCATCCCTCCCCTCGTCCTGCAGCCCCTGCTGGAGAATGCCATCTGCCACGGCGTCGAGCCCAGTCCCCAGGGCGGCAGCGTGCGGGTGGATGCATTCGCGCGAAACGACCAATTCAATATCGTGGTGCGCAACCCCATCCTGGCCGAGGGAGCGAGACGGCCCGGCAATCGCATGGCCCTGTCCAACATCCGGGAACGCCTGGCCCTGCATTTCGACGCCGAGGCCAGGATGACCACCCATAGTGCAGGGGGCGAGTTCATCGTCCAGGTGGTCCTGCCCCTGCGCAGGGGACGCTAGGGCGTGTCGACATTTATTTCGCGCATAGGTGAAAGAAACGTCAACGTCCCCTAATACAGTGAGGCCGCTGCGTGTCCTCATCGCGGACGACGAGGCCCCGGCACGGCAGCGTCTGGTGGACCTGCTCAATGAGTTGGCCGCGGAATGTCCCAGCGAGGTGGTGGGTGAGGCGAGCAACGGACTCCAGGTGCTGGGGCAGGTGATGCGCACTCACCCGGACGTGGTCCTGCTGGATATCCAGATGCCGGGCCTGGACGGCCTGGAGACGGCACGGCACCTGACGGTCCTGGATCCCGTGCCGGCCGTGGTGTTTGTCACCGCCTACGACGAATATGCCCTGCGCGCCTTCGAGGTCCGGGCCCTGGACTACCTTCTCAAGCCGGTCCGGAAGGGCCGGCTGGCCGAGGCCCTGGCCCGCACCCAGCCCCTGACCCCCGAGGATGCCGAGGTCTTGGCGCCCACGCGACGGCATTTGTGCTGCACCGAGCGCGGTCGTGTCTGGCTGGTGCCGGTGGAGGACGTGCTTTACCTGCGCGCCGACCTGAAGTACGTCACCGCACGGACGCGGGAGCGGGAATATCTGCTGGACGAATCCCTGGTTCGGCTGGAGGAGGAGTTTACCGACACCTTCGTGCGCATCCACCGCAACTGCCTGGTGGCCCGGGCCCAGCTGGCGGGTTTCGAACAGACACGCTCGGGGGAAGATGTGCAATGGACCGCGGTCCTGAAGGACTGGCCGGAACACCTGCCGGTATCGCGCCGGCAACAGCACGTGGTGAGAGGTTTCCGAATCGGCTAGCTGCCGTGCCGGAGCTTGCTCAGGGCCTGATCGATGGCCCGGTCCAGGAACATGCCGTAATAGTCCACCGTGGTCAGTCCCACGAGGGGTTTGGTGAGCGGATTGCCCTTGTCATCGAAGAGCATCACGGTGGGGACCAGGTAGACGCCGTTGAAGCCCGCGAACTGCTGCTGTGTCATGTCCTGTCCCGAGAAGTCCTTGAGATCGCTGCTGCTGCTGGTGGCGACCCGGCGCATGAGGACCTTGGACTTGTAGTCGGGGTTGCGGCTCATGGGGATCAGGAAGTCGTTCAGGACCGTCTCGCAGTAGCTGCAGTCCTTGCCCACGAAGACCACCAGCAGGGCGGTATGGTGTGCCCGGGCCAATGCCGCATCCTTGGCCAGATCGGTCGCGTAGGGCACCCCGCCGGCAGCCACGGCGGCCACGGCCCCCCATGCTACAATTCCCGCCAGAAGCACGCGCAATATCTTCATTTTCTTAGCATCCCCAACTATTTGCGTTGATTTTAAAGTGGCCGACACAGAAAAGAATAGTTCAAACGTTCCGGAGAAGCTGGTCATTGCGACCCGGGAAAGCCAACTCGCCCTGTGGCAGGCCGAACACATCCGTGACAGGCTGCAGGAACGGTACAAGGGTATGGATGTCCAGCTGCTGGGCATGACCACCCGGGGGGACCAGATCCTGGACTCGCCCCTATCCCGCATCGGTGGCAAGGGGCTGTTCGTCAAGGAACTGGAACAGGCGATCCAGTCGGGACGCGCCGATCTGGCTGTGCATTCCATGAAGGACGTCCCCATGGACCTGCCCGAGGGGTTCGCGCTGGCCGCAATCGCCGCGCGGGAAGATCCTAGGGACGCCTTCGTGTCCAGCCGCTACGGCAGTTTCCGCGAGCTGCCGCCGGGGGCCAAGGTCGGGACGTCCAGTCTGCGCCGCCAGGCCCAGATCCGGGCGGCCCATCCCCAACTCGACGTGGACACCCTGAGGGGCAACGTCAACACCCGGCTGCGCAAGCTCGACGAGGGCCAGTACGATGCCATCGTGCTGGCCTCCGCAGGCCTCAAGCGCCTGGGGCTGTCCCATCGCATCACCGCCTATCTGGACGTGGAGGAAAGCCTGCCCGCCGTGGGCCAGGGGGCCTTGGGCATCGAGATCCTGGCCGACCAGCCGTCGGTCATGGCAGCCATGGGGTTTCTCAACGACCCCGATACGGCCGCCTGCGTCCGGGCCGAGCGCGCCATGAGCCGCGCATTGCACGGCGGCTGCCAGGCCCCCATCGGGGGCCATGCCGTACTGGAGGAAGGGCGGCTCCGTCTCAGGGCCTTCGTGGCCGACCTGGAAGGCATCCGTTTCATCCGGGCCGAGGGCCGGGGGGATTCGTCCAGGCCCGAGGAACTGGGGACGCGAGTTGCGGAGGAGTTGCTTGCCCAGGGTGCCGACCAGATCCTGAGGGAGCTCATTGAACGGGCATCCTGAGCCTGCCGGAACGCTGGAGGGTATCGGCGTGCTGGTGACCCGCCCACGGGGGCAGGGCGAACGCCTCAACCGGCGGATCGCCGAGTCGGGTGGCCGGGTGTGGTGGCTGCCCACCCTGGAGATCCGTCCCCCCAGGGAAACGGCTGCCCTGAATGCCGCGCTGGCCCGGTTGGCCGGGTGTCAGTGGGCCGTCTTCGTCAGCCCCACCGCCGTGGAATGGGGCTGGACGACAGTCTCGGAACACGGCGGCCTGCCCGCCGGGGTGCGGGTGGCCGCGGTGGGTCAGGGCAGTGCCCGGGAGTTGGCCGCCCGTGGCGTAAACGATGTGCTGGCTCCCATCGGCAAGGCGGACAGCGAGAGCCTGCTTGCTTTGCCGGAGATGCAGGCCGTGGACGGACAACGGATGATGATCTTCCGCGGCGAGGGGGGCAGGGAGGTATTGGCCGAGACCCTGACCCAACGGGGGGCCGAGGTGCTCCATGCCGCGTGTTACCGACGGGTGCATCCGGAAGTGGACGCCGGACCGGTGGAGGCCGCGTGGCAGCGCGGCGAGATCCAGGCGGTGACCGTCTTCAGCCGCGAAAGCCTGGACGTCCTGGTCACCATGCTGAGCGGGCCCGGCGTGGAACAGCTCAGGCGCACGCCCTTGTTCGCCCCCCATGAACGCATCGCCGAATATGCCCGCCTTCTGGGCGTGGCGGAGGTCCGGGCCACGCCGGCGGGTGAGGACGGTGTGGTCTCGGCCCTGATGGAGTACTTTTCCCATGTCCGAGCCTGACGCATCCAAATCGGCTGCACCGGCCGAGCAACCCACCACCCCGCCGGCCTCCGGCTCGGCGCCGCACCGCAATCACTGGCCGAGCGCGGCCCTGGTGCTCGCGCTCATCGCCCTGGCGGTGGCCGGTGCCGCCTATTGGCAGACCGAAAACCGTCTGCGGGAGATGGAACAGGACCTGGCCCGGCGCATCAGCGCCTTCGATGTCACCAACAAAGAAGCGAATACGGCCGCCCGCAATGCCGAGGCCGGTCTCAAAGACCTCGGCGCCCGTCTGACTGCCCTGGAGGCCAAGGTTCAGGACGCCCAAAGCCAGCAGTTGGCCCTGACTTCCATGTATCAGGGCCTGACCAGCAGCCAGGACGCAAGGATTACGGAGGACGTGGAACAAACCCTGCTCATGGCCCAGCAGCAGCTGCAACTGGCGGGCAACCTGCGCACCGCGCTCGCCGCCCTGGAGTCGGCCGAGGCACGCCTGTCCCGTCTCAACAAACCCGAGTTCGCCGTCCTGCAGGAGGCCATCGCCAAGGACATCGCCCGGCTCAAGCTCCTTCCGGTGGCGGACATCACCACCCTCAATGCCCAACTCGACGCGCTGATTCGGAATGTGGACCAGCTCAAGCTGGAATCCGAGCCTGAACCCAGGCACGCGACCGAGGCTGCAAGCCGGACCACGGCCCCGCCTACGGGCGGCAGATGGCGCCAGCTGCTCGAAGAGGCCTGGGGCGAGCTGAGGCAGCTGGTACGCATCCAGCGACTGGACCATCCTGAGCTGCCGCCGCTTTCCCCGAGCCAGGCCTGGTTTCTGCGCGAGAACCTCAAACTGCGCCTGCTCTCGGCCAGGCTCGATGCCCTGGACAGGGATCAGCCCGCCTTCCGCGACGACATCAAGGCGGCCACGGTCTGGGTGGAGCGCTACTTCAACCGCAGCGATCCCCTCACCAAGAGCGTGCTGGACAGCCTGAAGGAGCTTTCCGCGCTTCCCGTCGCCGTCCCGCAGACCGATATCGACGCAAGCCTCAAGGCCTTGCGCACCCTGCACGGCAGGCAGGGAGGTTAGGTACCGTGCGGCTCGTCCTCTGGCTGTTGCTCCTGATCGCCCTGGCCGTGGGGATCAGCATGCTGTCCCAGACGGAACACGGCTATGTCCTGGTGTCCTTGCCGCCGTGGCGGGTGGAGATGTCCCTCACCATGGCTGCGGCCGTCGCCGTCCTGGCGCTGGTGGTCGGCTACGTGGTCGCGCGGGTGTTGCGCACGGCCCTGAGGCTGCCCCACGACGTGCGGTCCTGGCGTATCCGCCGGCGCCGCGGCAAGGCCGAAAGCGACCTGAACCACGCTGTGGGCGCCCTGCTGGCCGGCCAGCAGGAGCATGCGCGCAAGCTCGCCAGGCGTTCCCTGGAACGGGAGGCTACGCCCCTGGCCGCGCTGGTGGCCGCCAGGGCCTCCCTGGACC
>JBJKSP010000117.1:0-2866 GCA_046703865.1 Thiobacillaceae bacterium | reverse complement strand
ATGGCTTGCTGTCGGGGTTCGAGGCCGCGCATCGGAGCTCCAGAAGATTGGTGGGCGTTTCAAAGCCCAAGTATGCCCGCAATCCCTCATCTGGCAAGGGCTTCGGGGTTTCTCACCAGCCTGTTAGGGCCTGTTAACACTAATTTCACCCATGCGTTGCCACGAAAGTGCGATGGATGCGAGGCGCGAAGCGCGGCGAATGGTCATTCCATTCGCAAGCTTTGCAACGTGGCAGACGCGCATTTGTCGTGGCAACCCTCCGGGACGGGGGCGATTTGGGCGCCCCCCTTTGTCGCATTCCGCTTGCAGTGGCTGGCACTGCGGCGCATCTTGCTTCGCGGGCTGCATCCCAAATCGCCCTCGTCGCATGCGCGTAATTAGTGTTAACAGGCCCTAATGCAGGAATGCGATCCAGACCGGCAGGGTGACGAGGAATATCAGGCTGCTCCAGCCGGCCGTCAGGGCGGCGGCCCGCGCGTCCAGGTGGAACCGGTCGGCAAAGCTGGCGGCCATGAGCATGGTGGGCATGGCGGTTTCCAGGACGGCGGCGCTTTGGGCGGGATGGAGGTCGCCGACCACGGCCCGCGTCAGGCCCCAAACGATGGCGGGGGCCACGGCCAGCTTGACGGCCACGGCGGCCAGGACCGGCCGGGTGGGCCTCAGGCCTCCCCAGGGGATGGAAAGCCCCAGGGTGAACAGCATGATGGGGATGGTGGCCTGGCCGATGAGCTTGGCCGCCTTGACCAAGGGGAGCACTTCCAGTCCGGAGAAGTTGGCGGCGAAACCGAGGAGGAAGGCCCAGACGGGGGGCAATGTCAGCACGATGCGGAACAGGCTGTGACCGTGGCCGTGTTCGTGGCCGAGCCTTGTGGCGATCCAGACGCCCAGGGTCCAGACCAGGGGGGTGGAGGCGAGGATGTCGGCGAAGGCGGCGTAGCTGCCGCCCATGTCGTGGTAGAGGAAGGTGAGGGTGGGGTAGCCCATGAACAGGACGTTGCTGAAGCTGCCTGCGAGCAGGATGGCGGCCCGGGCCTCCCGGGTCAGGCCGGCGCCCCAGGAAGAGCGGAAGAGCAGGGGGTAGAGCAGGGCCAGGCCCACCAGGATGCCCGCTATGGTGATGGGGGGTACCGAGAGGAGCTGCCGGTCGATGCGCGCCTGGGCGGAAAGCGCGAAGAGCAGGGGCGGTGCGAAGACGTCCACCACCAGCCGGTTGAGGTAGACGCGCAGCCTGGCGGCGGGAAATTCCGTGCGAAAGCGCGCCCAAAACCCGCCGGCCGCCACCAGCAGGGCGATGGGCAGCCAGACCTGGAGCAGGAGCTGGAGGAGGAAGTCTGCGGTCAAGCGGGATGAGAGATCGGGAAAGCGGGGGAGGAGTAAACCCCAAGGGGGCACGGACGGCAAGGTGTGACAGTACAGATGGCCCGTCTGTCTCAATGGGTAGGCGTCGAGGGGTTCTGTCGAAAAACATGTGTCAAGCTGTTTGCCTTGCAGATGCAATGGTGTCGGCCGAGCGCCCTTGGGGATACAGGCCGCGGCAGTGCACTTGTGAGGCTCGATATCGCTCCGACAGGGGTTTTCAGGGTCTTGGCCACACCTGTACCCCTTGCCTATAAGTTGCCCGCCAGACACCGGCTGTCCCCAGATAGTCGGCCGAGGAGGTCGGAACTTTCCCAAACAGGGCCGAATCTGATGACTCGGTCGTTCCCGACCGGGACTGCCAGCGCATTCGGAACCATATGCAGCTTTAGGGTCTCAACCTGACAAGGAGGTCACCCCATGAAACGCACCCTGCCGGCGGGCCCGCCATCTACATGCCCCTGTACGGGGCCGTAATGTTGGCCAGGGCTTCCTCGATAGTGACGGCTGGGCGGACCCGGGCCGGATCGATCTCGGGAAATTACCGCAACACCGGCCCGTGTGGCGGGGCTTGAAGGCTCGCGTCCGGCCAGCGCCACTGCTTATGACGTCATCCGCGAAATTTTTTCTTATCTGTGCGGTTTTGGCAGCCGTGTTCGGCGGCGGTGGTCTACTCTATTCGCGTCTGCTTGGCGCGAAGTTGTCCCAAGCCGTGGCGGCATGCCAGACGGTGCGAAATACAAAAGGGCGCCAAGCGCGATCTCAGTCATATCCTTACGACCAGTTCGACGAAATCCCCGCCTGGGCCTCTGACTTTTTTGTCTGTACGCCATCGGATCTGGCACAACGGGCAGGAGACCAGCCCGCCAAGCCGGACGTCCAAGGCCGCGTCGTCGCAGCCTACCGTGCCAAGACCTTCTTCGATCGAAGCACCGCAACGAGGTTTTATCTCCTGGCGCTCGCCCTCTGCGTGATAGGGGTCATCCCCTTCATTTGGGAGCGCTTGCTGCGGTGTCTTCGCCCTGGTTCTTTCCCGGATCGACATGGGTAGAAGGACGGTCGGGATGGTCCGCACATGGCTGGCGGTCGTCAGGCGCGAATATGCTTTTTTCTCTCCGCTTATTGTTCTTGAATCGTTCTACAGGAGTATGCCATGTATAGACACGCGCTCATCGGGCTCATGATGCTGGCGGCCACCGCCCTTGCGAGCGGTGGCGCCGCTGCCGCCGACCCCACGATGCACCAGGTCTATCTGGCCGCCCAGAACGGCAGGATGTCTGAGGCCCAGGCCATGATGGACCAGGTCCTGCGCGACCACCCCAACAGTGCCAGGGCCCACTACGTGGAGGCCGATCTCATGGCCAAACAGGGGCGCATCGCAGAGGCCCGGTCCGAGTTGGCCAGGGCGGAGGCCCTGGCGCCGGGCCTGCCCTTCGTCAAGCCCCAGTCCGTCCAGGCCCTGGTGGCCCGGGTGTCCGGGACCAATGCCGTGGCCGGGGCGGCCCCGAGG
>JBJKSP010000116.1:0-17531 GCA_046703865.1 Thiobacillaceae bacterium | reverse complement strand
TGCCAGTTCGATCTCCATCTCCGGCTGGCTGCGGTCCCAACTGTTGTTCAGGCCGAAGTTCATCACCACCTCCTCGCGGGTGGAATTGGCGTTGGCGAAGTTGACGTAGCTGCTCTTCAGGTGCTCGACGTTCCACTTCACCCTTGTGCCGACGGGCTCGGCGGGTTTTGCGGCGTCTTGTTCGGGGGCGTTGGCCATGGACTGCCTCTCCTTATGCGGGTTGACTCAATATCGCGCCTTGCGGCGCCTCCAAGGGGTGCCCCTCCCCGGTGGGAGGGGTGGGATGCGAAGGCGGCCTCATAACCGGGCACTCCGGCGCGGCGCCACCTCAATGCAGGGGGCTGGCCGAGTCGCGCCGGCCATCACGCCAGAAGGCGCTACAGAGCTTGCAACAGCAACAACCGCCACAATGACCCCTTGAATGTCATTGCAACCCGGCTGCCTCTCTGAGGAGGCCCGTGGTTTTCCGGCCCCGCCTCACGACGGGTGTGGCTTCAGCAACTGCTAAATCCAAAAAGCAACCGGAGCAAAGCGTCCAGTTGCTTCAACCGCTTATTCAAACCAAGCCTTGTCGCCGTCTATCGGCGATCGAAATCAAGCCATCCCGCTCGGCCGAGCTCTTTAGTTAATCCAAGGCATGTCGGCCAAACCCTACACTGTTCCACCCCCGGTCCGGCGAGCGAGACCCGAGCGAACTTTGCACCCGACCTGCGCCGCACCCAGGGCCGTCAAACCGATTGCCAGCAGGGCCAGCGTGGCGGGCTCGGGAGCCGGATTCGTCTGGGAGGTGGCCGTCACCTGCATGGCGGATTGTCCGGAGGTGACGTCCGCATAGTCGAACTCACTGAAGAATTCATCCAGCAGCGAAGAGGGTGTCGCTAAGGAGCCGAGTGTGATCGGATAGGTGCCGGGTGCGGAGGCCACGAAGTCGGCCGTGAAGACAAAACCACCGGACAGGTCGAAAGGCGTGACAAAAGTGAAGTCCAGCCAGGAAAAGGTGTAGAAGCCAGATCCGGAGGTCTCCGAAACCTCGCTTGGATCGAGCAGGGTGAACAGATCCGGAAGGGTGTAGGTACTGCCGCCGATGGTCATGGTGGAAGTGGCGGCGTTAAAGGTCAGCGACGGATCAAATACCAGCTTGAAGTCCCAAGACGCAATTTGGCTCAGATCCACCTCATCTGCCGTGCCATCGCTGGCCAGGGTCAGGGTGGGATGCAGATGTGTACCGACCATGCCGCTATCGCTGGTACCCGAGACGATCAGGCTGGCTAAGGTACCTGGGGCATAAAGGCAGATACCGATCGTGACCAACAAGGTCACCAAATCAAAGCGGGCGCGCATTGTCATCTTCTTTCTTCCGGGCGGGTGAGTGGTTGCTTGAATGGAGGAAGCAGCTCCCGTGCCATCTATTTTGTTTCCTATGAATCAATTGGATAGCCTGGTCTTTAACCTTCTGTCAGCGAAGGTGTAAAGAAAGGTGTAAAGAAATGCGACACCACAACGGACGTGTCCAACCCCGGCTCACCGAACCTGCACCAGGAAGTTGGTGACACTGTGAAGAGGCGCCAGACCTGGATTCAGGGATGGCCGCCGAAGCCAACCCGCTTGCGGTGATCCGCGGCACCTTAGTGTTGTCGGTAACCGGTGCGATGGTTGGCCGAGGCGACGGTGTTCTGGGCCGGGGTGCCGTTGGTGGCACTACCATCGATCTGGGTGAGGCTAATGAACGTAATGGCTGGGCAACCCTTGCTCGGACCCAGGCGGCCCAGCAACACTGGGTCAAGTATCCTTCCCGCTGATAATTGGGGAGCGGGTTGCAGGTACGGACTGGAGAGCAGTTGGAACGCTGAGCCCATCTCAGTGCGTCGTTCCCCAATCTACCTCGATTCGAACCCGCTGGCCGCCAGTCTGTGCCACCTCCGCTGGGCGAGGGTTCAGAAGAAAATCGGGTACCATCGACCCACGTCCGCCCCAACCCCTGGATGACGTGGACCAAGTCAACCCGAGAATGGTTGGAATGCAAATTTCGCCACAAGACCGAGAACCATGCCCACTCCCAAGCTATCGACTTCCGGACCCGGATTCAGGCCCGTGACGGCCGGAGCCCTATGGATTTTCCTACTTTGCGGCCTGCCGATCATGGCCGGGGCCACCGATCTGCTCGAGTCCTTTCACGATGCGTTGGCCAATGACGCCACCTATGCGATGGCGAAGGCCACTCGCGATGCAGGCGTGGAGAAGCTGCCCGAGGCCCGCGGCGCGCTCCTGCCCAACGTGACGCTTTCTGCGAATACCGCCTGGAATCGGCTGCACAACACGAGTGACGGTTTCCATACTGAGTACAACTCGAACGGCTATACGCTGCAGCTCACCCAGCCGCTGTTCAACTGGCCCGCTTGGCAACAGTTCAAGCAGGGCCGACTGCTCGCGGCGCAGAGCGAGGCGCAATTGGCGGCGGATAGGGAGGACCTGATGGTACGTGTGGCCCAAGCCTATTTCGACGTGTTGGCCGCCAATGAGGTCCTCGATGCCCAGAAGGCGCTGAAGTCAGCCTCCCTGGAACAATTGAATGCGGCGAAGACCGGCTTGGAAGTGGGTACCGCACCGATCACCGACGTCGATGAGGCCCAGGCCCGGTTCGACTTGGCGAGCGCTCAGGTGATCGGCGCGGAAAATGACTTGGAGGTGAAAAGGCAGGCCTTGGGTCGGATCATCGGCAGGGAGCCTGACTCCTTCGCCGGCCTGCGCAAGGGGATCGTCTTGTCGGGGCCGCATCCGGGGAACATGGACCAGTGGGTGGATGCTGCAGAGAATGGGAATCCCGCCGTGAAGGCCAAGGAGTTCGCCTTCGAGAATGCGATGCGCGAAGTTGGGCGCAACAAGGGAGCCCATCTCCCCACTTTGGATTTTGTGGCGAGTCGTGATGACAGTCACACCGTGAACACATTCAACGGGGTGCCCAACTTCACCAATCAGGACACCGTGATGCTGAAGTTGAACATACCCCTTTACGCTGGCGGTCGTCTGAGCGCCAAGGACAGGGAGGCCGTGGCGTTGAAAGAGAAGGCTCGCGCCGATCTGCTGGATACCAGGCGTGCCAGCGCCCAAGCCGCCCGCAAGAACTTTCTCGGCGCCCTAAGCGGTTTGGCCCAGATGAAGGGGTTTGAATCAGCCGTTGTTTCTTCCACCTTGTCTTTGGAGAGCACCAAGGTGGCCCATGAGGTGGGTACGAAGCCCCTGGTCGATGTGCTCAATGCCCAGTCCCAGGTGGCGGATGCCCGTCAGCGCCTGGCCAACGCCCGCGTCGACACCCTGATGGCCCTGCTTCGGCTCAAGGCCGCCGCGGGTCGGTTGTCGGAGGCCGACTTGGCGAAGATCAACACGTTGCTGGAACACTAGCGCGAACGGCCAGCATCACTTGTCACCACCCTGGCGTAGTTTGATCAAGACCACCATGATCAGCAGGCCGAGGACCAGAACCATGCCGACAAGCCATTTGTGTCCGAAGAATGAGAACCTGCTGAACTGCAGGTAGAGTGCCAGGGCAACGTCCAGCCCGACGATGGTTGCCAACGAGCCGCGCAATCTTATCGAATTCCATTCGGCGAAAATCTCCCCGCCACTTTTCGGTTTCTCGTGCTTGAACAAGCCGCATTGCAGCAGCGTACCGAGTCCTGCACCGGCGAGGATAACGAGCAACAGGGCCGGTAAGAATGAGTCGATACTCCAGTGGTTCATGAGGGAATCCACTCGGGTGAGGGCTGTCGGAAAATCAGTATAGACTGGGCTTTGGGTTAACCTCTGTCATTACTGAATCATATGCTGGTTCACTATGTGGACCTGCTGAGGTTGAGGCCTAATCGAGTCAACCATTGAGGCGAAACC
This sequence comes from Thiobacillaceae bacterium, assembly GCA_046703865.1. Lineage (GTDB taxonomy): Bacteria > Pseudomonadota > Gammaproteobacteria > Burkholderiales > Thiobacillaceae > JBJKSP01. The sequence goes on along the minus strand of JBJKSP010000116.1, from coordinate 13,646 downwards.
GCCATGATCGACCTAACCACGGAATACCTAGGACTTAAGCTCAAGAACCCCCTGGTCCCTTCCGCCTCGCCTCTGACCCGGGACCTGGACACGGCGCGGCGGCTGGAGGACGCGGGGGCGTCCGCCCTGGTCATGTATTCCCTGTTCGAGGAGGAGCTGCACGCCGAGGATCGGATGGTGGAGCGTTTCCTGATCCACGACGAGCTGGGACATGGCGAATCGGAGGGCTTCCTGCCTGACCACGGACGCTACCGTAGCGGGCTGACGGCCTATCTGGAACAGCTATCGCGGCTCAAGCGGCACCTGGGCATCCCGGTGGTGGCCAGTCTGAACGGCATCTCCCTGTCCGGCTGGGTGGAGCTGGGCCGCGAACTGCAACGGGCCGGCGCCGACGCCCTGGAACTCAACGTCTACCACATGGCGGTGGATCCCGGTGTGTCCGGGGCCGCCGTGGAATCCCGTTATATCAGTCTGTTGGCCGAGCTGGCACGGGTGGTGGACATCCCCATCATCATGAAGCTTTCGCCCTTTTTCTCATCCCTGCCTTTCCTGGTCAAGGAACTGGAAGCGGCGGGCGCCAAGGGGGTGGCCTTGTTCAACCGTTTCTATCAGCCGGACATCGACCTGGACAGCCTCACCGTCTCCCCGCGCCTTCACCTGTCCTATCCGGACGAGGCCCTGCTTCGCATTCGCTGGATCTCCATCCTGTACGGGCGAGTGAATCTGAGCCTGGCGGCAACGGGCGGCGTGCACAGCCATGAGGAGGCGCTCAAGATGCTGCTGGCCGGTGCCGACGTGGTGCACCTGGCCTCCTGTCTCCTGCAGCGGGGGCCGGCATGGCTGACCCGTATCCTGCAGGACATGGAGACATGGATGGAGGAGCGGGAATACGGCTCCGTGGCCCAGCTCCAAGGCAGCATGAGCCAGGAAAAGCTGCCCGACCCGGCGGCCGTGGTCCGGGCCAGCTATGTCCAGCTCATCAGCGACTACGTACCCGGGATGGACTGACTTTCTTTGTCATTGGGAAGAGCAGCTTTGCGGTGTTCAGAGCAATGTGACATCGAAGTAGTAGGGGATAGCCCTCTCGGCGACACGTAAACGAAACTTTTTCGCGTCTGTGCGATCCTGAATCAGGATATGTTGATTTGATATACTGATATTGCTTTCCGCTCTGATTGCTCACCTGAAAGGAGATAAAGCTATGAAACTCAAGGCTCTCACTTTTGCCGTTTCACTCGCAGCGGCGGTTGCTGTGCCCGCTTTTGCGGCGGAGGCAACCAAGACACCGGAGCCGCCCAAGACCCCTGAGGGCTGGGCGGCCAACATGTGGAACTTCACCAAGAACCCCGAGGCGCTGAAGAACCCCAAGCTGTTCGTGCCCATGTTCAACGCCATGACCGAGCCGAACTTCTATACGGCCCTGGGCACCCAGTCGCTGAATCCCGAGATGTGGGCCTACATGATGCAGAGCATGATGAACCCGGCCAGCTACTCGGCCTGGATGCCCTTGATGACGGACCCCAACGTGTACATGAAGTGGCTGCAAGCAAGCTTGGACCCCAACTTCTACACCGCCCTGCTGACCCAGTTCACCGACCCGGGCAAGATGATGCGCTGGCTCATGGCGCCCATGGATCCCAAGCTGTGGGGCATGATGCTGCAGGGCCTCAACCCGGCCATGTACATGAAGTGGATGATGTCGCCGCTGGACCCGCGAGTGTGGCAGATGGGGATGAGCACCCTGAATCCGGCCTTGTACATGGGTTGGCTGGGCGCCATGATGAACCCGACCTCCTACGGTGACATGTGGAAGGGCTTCCTGAACCCGACCCTGCCGGTGCCCGCCGCCGGGACCAACCCGTGGGCGGGGTACGGCACCACGGGGTACAACTTCTTCAACCCCGAGACCTGGGAGAAGATGTGGCAGGTCCCCGGTGCAACGGCTGCCCAGCCGGGCGCGCCGGCCGCCGGCACCACCCAGCCCTACATCTTCAACCCGTTCGATCCCAATGCCTGGTCCAAGATCTGGCAAAACCCCTACGGCCAGCCTGCGGCCCCGGCCGAAGAGAAGAAATAATCAGCCTGGCCTTGAGCAAGTCGGAGGCCCCCATCCGGGGGCCTTTTTGCTTGAGGCAGGTGAGGTCTGTTCCACCATATTCCCAACATCGAAGCCGGTCAGATGGTGTCGTAAGCGTTGAGCGCCCTATGGCCATGGCGCAAGGACGAGCCCCCCGGGGCCATACGGGCCCCTCTTCCCTGTACAGGCCTGGCAATTGGACACAGACCCAGGGGAGTTACCGGATTTCAACGATCGAAAAAAAGCCGCCCGAAGGCGGCTACGAAGAGGACTTCTTTCCCCGGGAGGATTCTTGCCTCAATCGCCACCACCGTTGGGCCCGTTGTGGCAGTCATAACAGCTCATTTGGTGGCCGGCCGGGAAACTCCAGGTCCTGCCCTCGGAGCTGAAGGTCCGGGCGACCTTCAACGTGGACAGGATGCCTCCCCGATAGTCGGCGCCGTGACAGTAGGCGCACGCACTCGTGTTGCCGCCAACGCGATCGCCGTGGGCCGACACCCAGCTCTGCCCCACGGTGTGCATGCCATGGGGGCCGCCGGTCGTGGTCATGGGCACGGTCTGGTGGCAGGAGGCGCACTCCGCGATGGTGCCCGTCCGCCCCTGGACGTCCATGGCCAGGACGTTGTCGTTGGCGTGTGAGCTTGGATAGATGGCATGGGTGGCCCCGTGGCATGCCTCGCACTGGAGGTTCCCGTGGCCTTTGCTGTAGCGGTACAGGCTGTATCCGGCCGAGGGTGTGTTGGGGTTGGTGGCAAAGGTGGTATCGAGCCACACCTTAAGGGTGCCTGTGCTGGTGACGGCGGAGAGCTGGCGTTGCCCTTCGTGGTGACAGGCCTGGCAATTGGGCTCATCCAGCCAGCCCGCGCGACCGGCCCTGCCCACGTTGCTCATGTTGCCGTGGCAGCTCTGGCATTGGATGGCCAGTGTGCCGTCGGCCAGCACCGCATTCCCCATGACGCCGCGCAGGCATTTGGTCTGGGCACCCGGGTGGCACTGGTAGCAGGCGCCGCGGTTGGTGGTGCTGTCCAGGGTCTGTCCGCTGGTGGGGTCCACAACCCCGGCGTGGTAGCTGTGGACTGCCTGGGTCAGGGGCTCGACCCCGGTGATGCCGGTGCCGGGCAGGGCGTTGGAGCTATGGCAAGCGGCGCAAAGGACGGGATTGCCTCCATCTGCAGAGGCGAGCAGACCGGCGGCACTATAACCCTTGCTGGCCAGCGCCGAGGCGTAGACGGGGTCACCCGCCTGTTTTTCGTCGTGCAGGCGTAGGATGTTGCGCCGGTAGTCGCGAACCGGGTCGGAATCGTAGACCCAGCCGGCGCTGGGCTTGGCGGCATCTCCCGAGCCGGAGGCGTGGCAGGCGGCGCAGCTCATCTCGTCGGATACCGGCAGGACCACGCGGGCCAGGGCGAGTTGATTGCCCGCGCTGTCCCGGGCTACCACCTTCACCATGGGATAGGTGTTCTTGTTCATGGCGTCGTCATAGGGGGTGATGGGGATAGCCTCGGCAATGAACTGGCCGGATGCAGCATCCAGCTTCATCGTCTGGGGGGTGTGGGAGGCGGTCTGGTAGCCGGCCAGCCCCATCCCTGGGGACAGGTTGACGCTGTAGAGGTTATTGGCATAGGTCCAGAAGTTGGTTTTGCCGATGGAGTAAGTGTTGATGGAACCGGTGGCATCTGCCATGGCCTCGAAGGTCAGGGTCACGCCGGAGGTAACCAGCGTGTTGGTGCTGTCGTTGACCAGTTGGGCGTGGAGGTTGTTGTAAGGTGGCAGGATGGAAAAGACCGAATAGTCCGCATCTATGCAGTGCATGCCCAGGTCGTTCCAGCCCAATAGCGTATAGGATGCGCTCGAGCCTTGGGTGCCTCCGCCGCCGGTGCTGCCTCCGCTGCCGGATTCGTCACTGCTTGAAGTGACTGTGACCGCCACGGTGACGGCCGTTTTCCGGTCCTTGACCGTCAAGCTCGCCGACCCGAGGCCTGTGGCCTGGGCCCGGACCACGCCATTGGAATATGTCGCGATGACGATTCCGATGTTGGATGAACGCACGCTTACGGAACCGCTGGCATTGCTCACGGTGAGGGTAGCCTGTTGGCCCAGGGTCAGGGCCAAGCTGGTCGGTGAGACGGTGAGGATCTTAGAGCTCCTCGTCCTTTCCTGGGTGTACGAACTTGCCCGGTGCTCGGCCAGCGCCGTTTGGGTCACCAGCAACATGCCCAACAACAACCATATGCCACGTCTACACCAACCACATGATGATTCCATTTAACTCTCCTCTCCTGATCGAGGCGACACGATGACTCGGGGGTAACCATAACTTCGGAATGGTTGAATCCATGTTATGTGTGAATATTTCACACGTCAATTTATTCCGGTGCCATATGGATGCTGATTTTTCGGTAAGCGTGTGTTAGAAGGCCTTTTCAGTCCTGCGTGGTATCGATCACTACTCTGGCATGGGTGTGTTTGATTCGCGTTAGGCGCCAGATCCGCCATCTGTAGGCTACGATGCGTGGCGCTTGCCGTTCGGGTGGGCACGGCCTTGCCGGTTCATGGCCCCAGCCCGGCTCGATCCCGGCAGGTGTGGGCCGATTTATCTTGAAAAATAGAGGTAAATACTGTGTGTATTTATTACACTAATTCTTGCGCCGGCCGGTGAAGTGAAGAAAAAGATGGATGCCCACCTCAATCTCGCGTCCGCGCCTGCCGTGATGCAAGCCGCCCAGCGTGTGCTGAGACCGCTGGCCAGGCTGCTCATGGCATTCGGGATCAACTATCCCAGCTTTGCAAATCTGGCCAAGGGTGTGTTCGTCGATGTCGCGGCACGGGATTTCCCGGATGATGGCAGCGCGGTCACCGACAGCCGGGTGAGCGTACTTTCCGGCGTGCATCGCCGGGAGGTCAAACGTCTGCGGGCCGAAATGCTGCTGTCGTTCGGGCCACCGCCGGTCGTGTCCCTGGGCGCCCTAGTGGTCGCACGCTGGTGTGCCGAGGGTGTTTATCTGGATCATCAGCACCGGCCCGCGCCCTTGGCCCGGCTGGCCAGCCAGGGCGGAGAGGCGTCTTTTGAGCGCTTGGTGCAGAGCGTGAGCAAGGACGTGCGTGCACGAGCGGTGCTGGAGGAGTGGCTGCGGCTGGGGGTGGTCAGGCTGGATGCTCAGGACCGGGTGCATCTGGTGGAACGGGCCTTCATACCCGCCCGGGGACTCGAGGAGAAGGCCTTCTATTTTGGCAAGAATCTTTCGGATCATATGGCCGCGGGAACCCACAACCTCCTGGGTGGACACCCCCCTTTCCTCGAGCGTTGTGTCTACTACGACGGCCTCAAGGCCGAATCGGTGGAGGCCTTGCGGGAATTGACCCGTGAGCTGGCCGTCTCCGCCCTGCAGGAGGTGAACAGGCGCGCCCTGGAACTGCAGCGTCAGGATGCCGACGGCGCGGACGCCCAACATCGCATGACGTTCGGCGTGTATTTCTACTCGGAATCTGCGCTGGACGAACGCGGTGAAAGGGGGGGGTGAACTTGAGTGTCCGTGTTGTCCTTCTGGCCCTGTATTGCCTGATTGCCCCAGCGGCGGCCCAGGCCAATGCCTGTGCTGTGTCCGACTAGGACCTGCGCTACGCCTCGGTTATGGGGAACACGGGCCATGAGGGCTCGTTGTGAACGACTAGGCAGCGTTGCCGGACTGCCTGCCTATGACGGCTTGTTGGTCGAGCATCGCCTCGAGTTCCGCTCGGGGAAGGGGCTTGCTGAAAAGATAGCCCTGGACCTCGTTGCAGCCGATGAGCTCCAGAAACCGCATCTGCTCCTCGGTCTCCACACCTTCGGCGATCAGGTTCAGACCCAGGCCGTGACCGATGGAGACGATGGCCTTGATGATGGCGTGGCGGCTCATCTCGCGGTCGATCTCCCAGACGAAGGACTTGTCGATCTTGAGGGTGTGGATGGGGAACTTCTGCAGATAACCCAGGGAGGAGTATTGGGTGCCGAAATCGTCGATGGCGATGGTGATGCCCTTGCTGGCCATGGTGTTGAGCTTATGTACCACCCTGCTGGGATCTCGGATGAACATGTTCTCCGTGATCTCGATCTCGATGCGGTCCGGCGTCACCTGGTATTGGTCCATGTACTTGGTAAAGCAGGGGACGAAGTCCTGCTGCTCCAGGCAGCGTGGGGAAAGGTTGATGCTGACCCTGGTCGGGGCGATCCTGCGCGCTTCCCATTCCACCAGGGTGCGGCAGACCTGATCGATCACCAGTTTGCTGATGGGGATGATGAGCCCGGTTTCCTCGGCAACGTCGATGAATTCGCCCGGAGCCAGCAGGCCGCGCTCGGGGTGCTGCCAGCGCACCAGGGCCTCGACGCCTTTGACTTTGTGAGTCAAGACATCCACCTGGGGCTGGTAATAGACCAGAAACTCCTCGCGCTCTATCGCCTGTCTGAGGTCGTGCTCGATATGGCGCCTGTGATCGGCGTAAGTACGCATTTCCTCCACGAAGAAGGAATGGGGCTGCTTGTCCATGCGGCTGTGGTAGAGGGCGATGTTGGCATGCCGGATCAGTGTTTCCGCGACATCGCCGTCCTTGGGATAGAGGGAGATGCCGGCGCTGATGGCAATGTGGACATTGTCTTCCCCGACGGCAAAGGGCAGTGCCATCTCCTGGTTGATCCGGTCCATGATGGTCAGCACGTCACCCTCCGAACGCACGGGCATGCTCAACAAGAGGAATTCGTCGCCGGAGAAACGGGCCAGGGTGTCGCCGCCACGCAGCAGTTTCTGGATGCGTTCGGCCACCTGCTGGAGCAGTTCGTCCGCGCGGGCGTGGCCGTAGTGCTCGTTGATCGCGCTGAATCGGTCGATGTTGAGGAAGATGACGGCGAAATTTTCCTGGTTTCGTCTTGCCTGGATTACGGCCAGGCCGACCCGGTCGCGGAAAAGATTCCGGTTGGGCAGTCCCGTCAGGGGATCGTGGTTGGCCTGGAACACGGCCCAGGCCTCGGCCTCACGCCGTTCCGTGATGTCGCGGGCCACCCCGTAGACGCACAATTCATCATCCTTCGGCAGGCTGCCATCTGGGCAGGGGACGCTGGCCAGGTGCACGTCGAAATGGCGGTAGCCCTTCACGTCCCGCATGCTGTTCAGACGCAGCTCCACGGCATGCTGCTGGGAGCCGTCCATGAGCTTGCGGCCGCTGAAGCCGTATTTTGCGCGGCCCTGGTCGTGGTGGTGCACCAGGGTTAGGAAGGGCTGGCCTAGGAGCGTTTCGCGCGGAATGCCCAGCTTCTCCGTGAGCCGGTCGTTGATGAAAGTGATGCGGCCCTTACTGTCCAGGGTGAAGATGACATCGGGCGATTGTTCGACCAGGAAGCGGTGCAGGCGTTCGGATTGGGTGATCCGGCGCTGGTCGGACTGATGCTCCCGTTCCAGTCGCCTCTCTTTGAGGGTCTTGCGGATGCTGTGCAGCAGCATGGCCGGTTCCACCGGCTTGCGTACAAAGTCCGCTGCACCTAGGCGCAGTGCGCCGATGGCGGCATCGATCTCGGTCTCGCCGCTGACCACAATGAGGGAGACGTCGTCATCCCGTTCCCTGATGCGTCGGATGACCTCGTGACCGTTGATGTCGGGTAGGCCGATGTCCACCAGCACCAGATCAATCTCTCCCCGACTCAGACGGTCCAGGCCGGCCTGTCCGGTGGCACAGGCCTCGGCCTCCCATCCTGCGGCGTCCAACAGGGCGATCAGGCTGGACGCGAAGCGCTGATCGTCCTCCACGAGCAGGATACGCACGATCTGGGGCTGCTGCCTGGCGGCGGTCTCGTCGGGATTGTCGTCATGATCGAGCCAATAGAGCATGGTCTCTCCCTTACCCCGCCACCGGTAGCAGGATCTTGAAACTGGTCCCCGCCTTGGTGCTATTGCAATGCAGGACACCGCCGAGTTCGTCGACCAGCTTCTTCACGATGGACAGGCCAAGGCCTGCGTGTGCTCCGCCTTTCGCGCTTTCCACGGGTTGATAGAGGTGGGCGATGATCTCGGACGGTATTCCGGGGCCGTTGTCGGACACCGTGATCTCCACCGTATCCTCGCCTTTGGCGCCCCTCCAATGGGCGGTGGAAACTGCCAGCCTGCCGTCGCCGGGCATGGCTTCGAGGGCATTGTAGACCAGGTTGATGAGGATCTGCCTGACCTTGTCCCCGTCCGCCTTTGCGGGAGGCAGGCCCGGCTCCAGGACGAGCTCCGTTTCGATCTTGCCTGCATCGAGCTTCCCCATCCGGCACAATTGCATGACCTCTTCCACCACTGCATTGGCATCGGCCTTCATGACTGCAGGGGATAGGGTGGCGGGCTCCACTTGTTTGAGGTCCCGGAGGATATTGCCCACCCGACGGAGTTCCGACTCGATGAGCTGAATCTCCTGCTGGGCTGCAGCCTGGCCGGACATGCGCTCGCCCAGGATGGCCAGGTAGTTGCGTACGACGCTCAGAGGGTTGCCGGCTTCATGGGCAACGCGACGAGCGTGCAGTTTGAAGCTGGCCGAGAGTCCGTCCACCGCAGCGTCGATATCCTGCCGGTGCTTCAGTGCCTGGGCCAGATACCGTCCCGCTTCCGTCGCAAAGGCACTCAGAAGGGGGCGGCGCTCCGACAGGGCGGCGGTATGGGTCTTGTCCAGCCCCAGGACCAGTACGCCCAGGCGCTCACCCGCGGCGGCCAGGGGCAGGCAGACGATCCGCTGTCCGCCCAGGAAGCGCCGGACCTGCTCGTCGACCAGATGGGTTGCGGCAACCGATTCGGGAAGCGTGATCTCGCCTTCGCAGGCCCGCCCCAATGCGCACTCACGGTTGGGCAACCGGAGATCGATCTCGTGGATGCGGCTGTCGCTTTCAATCAGGCTCTGTCCAACGAGCCGGTCGTCCCGGATCAGGAACAGGCCCACGGCACTGGCCCCGAATATCAGGTTGGCGCCCTGGGCAAGGGCGATGCGCGCCTGCCCGATATCAGAGCCGGGACCGGTCGCTGGCATGGCGCCCCGGGCCTCGATCCGGATGGAGACGGCATCGGCCAGACGGGCCTCGGCCTGGGACGTCGCGGCCGGCCCTTCGCCCTTCGGATGGTCCTTGACAGGCAGCTCGATACCCAGTTGATCGGCAGTGACCCTGGTCTCGTCGACCACGCCTTCCAAAATGGCTGTGATGTCTACACGGGACAAGCCGGAGGCGGCGACCAGTTCGTCGGGCACGGCCTCCGGATCGTCCGCAAACGCTGCCAGCCGGTCGGCAAGCATGACGAGCAGGACCAGGGGGTGGGCGTCGAGCCCCCTTTCCAAGGGTTCATGGTGGTAAAGCAGACTGTCGACGAAAAGGGAATCCATGTGCCAGCGTTCGGCCATCCAGGCACCCGCTTCCACGTGGGTCATGCCGAAGATCCGCATTTCCTGCTGGATCAGTTCGCGTTCATCCTGCAACTCGTCGAAAAGGCGGGCATAGCGGTCCGGCGCGATGGTCATGAGGGCCAGCTGACCGACGTCGTGAATCAGGCCGGCCAGATAGGCCTCCTCGATTTTGCCGTAACGGCGGTCCTCGGCCAGATGACGGATGGTCAGCGCAGAGCGCAGGGCATGCAGCCAGAATTGGCCGAAGTCGAAGCCCCGGGCGCCTTGGAAACGGCTGAACAGCTCTACCACCGATTGATTCAGGGCGATGCGCCTGACGGTTGATGTTCCCAGGACGGCCAGGCACTGGTCCAGATTGTCCAGGCTGCGTCCACGGTGGTAGTAAGACGAGTTGGCCACGCTGATCATGCGTGCGGCGATGCCCGTATCCTGGCGGACCACCTTGGCGACATCGGTCAGACCCACGTCTTCGCGGTCGCACAGCTCCAGGACCTGCAATAGGGCTTGGGGCAAGGCCGGGAGCCTGGCCATGGCCAGGCGTTCGTGGATGTCCTGCACCGTCTCCTGCATCGAGCGAGCCGCCTTCGCTGGTTATTTGATTGAGGATTTTCCGAAAAGTATATATCTAACGGCATGATAACTTGGTTACTTAACTCCTCCTGTCAATGAAACTGGATAACTGCCTAATCCAGCTCCAAAGACCATATGAAAATCATGGTTAATGGAAATTCCGTAGGCGCGACTATCCTTCAGGTCGGCCCCTGCGGCCTGAGTCCGCCATAGTCGGGCGCGAAGCCGTTCTCCAGCATCAGACCGTGCCAGGGGGAATCCCAGATCTCCCGTCCGTCCACGTGTTGAACGGTGAAATGCCGCCGGCCGCCTGCAGGGACCCTGGCCAGCGCCCGCAGGGCGGCGGCCAGGAATTCCTGGGGATCGGGCAGGTCGTGGAGAAAGGTGAGCAAATTGCGTCCGCCGGGGGACAGGAACAGGACCAGGTGCCCCCGCACCAGCGCCACCCAGGCGCCGAGGACGCGTCGGGGCCGGGCCCCGGGGCGCGACGCTTCCGGCCAGGGCAGCAGCGCCCCGTAGGGGTTGGCCGGATCCAGGGCCGCCAGGATTCGCGCATCCCTACCTTCTTCCCCCGCCGCATCCCGCAGGCGCTCCACGGCGCCGGGCAGGGCGTATTGCACGCCGGCCAGCCCTTCCACGAAATAGCCCCTGCGCAGCCGTCCCGCCTCTTCCATGGCCTTGAGCGCCTGTCTCACCAGTCCCCAGCCGCCGGGAACCGCTTCACCGGCTACCGCCTCCCGGCTGACGATACCGTAGCGTTCCAGCAGGACCTCCGACCAAGCCAAAGCCTGCTCGGTGGGGCTGATCACTTGCGGCAGCAGGTCGGAGACCAAAGACCAGCGCCCCCCGGCCAGGGTCTGACTGGCATGCCTGCGTTCTCCAGACTTGGGACCACGCAGTAATGCGCGCAGGGGTGCAAAGCTATCGTTGGTGATACGCCCCGCCCACACCAGATCCCACAGGGCGGCCTCGAACGCACGGGCAGTGGTATGGGGCACCGCTTGTTGGGCGGAGTGTTCCAGCTCGATGAGAAAGGAGGCGCCCCGATCGCCCAGGTGGTCCAGCAAGGCGGCGTGCAGAGGGGTAAAAGGGCCACCGTCCCCGGGCGTCAGCAGCAGGGGCACCCGTTCCCGCCGGATCAGCATCACCTTGCCGTCGCGAGGTCCCAGGGCTGCCATCCCTACCCATACCAGGGCGCCGGAGGTGGCCAGCCAGTCCAACTGCTCCGGAACGAAGCCGGGCAGGCGCATGGGCAGCAAGGTCGAGACGAGGGTGGACCAGGGCAGGGCCAGGGCCTCCAGAGGGCGGAGGGCCTCCAGGAGTTGTTCCGGGCGGGGAGGGGCCCAGCCGCTCTCGCCCGGGAGCGGGGCGGAGGCAAGGCCCTGCCAGACCGGGAGAAAACGCCCCAATGCCGCAGGTTCCTGGGCCGCAGTTTGGTGGCGCAGGCGGGCCAAGGTGAGGCGTTTGATGCGTTTCAGCACCTCGACTCCCACCCACTGGAGGTCGGCCCGGCCGGGAACGATCTGACCCCGCAGAAGCTGACCCTCCCGCAACAGACGCTCCAGGACCGGTTCCGTCTGCGCTGGCGTCAGACCGTAGCGTTGGACGAAGTCGGTGTCGACGAAGGGGCCGTGCCGACGGACATAGCGCCGTAGGAGACGGGGCAGGGCATCGGCCACCGGGGCAATGCAGCCCTCGGGCAGGTCCCGGGGGAGGTACACACTGAGGGCGTCCCGATAGAGCCCCGCGTCCTCGGCGGCGATCCAGCGGGCCTCGCCGGCAATCCTGACGGCAACGGCCCGGTGGGCGGCTTCGAGCCGGATGAGCCAGTCCACCCACTCGCCCGGGCAACGGGCCTGGATCTCCGTCTCCGTCAGGTCCCCCAGCGTGCGCAGCAGGTCGTGCAGATCGTCCGCATCCCGGGCCCGGTGCCCGGGATCGAGCCGCTGCAAATCCGCCTCCACCTCCCGGATGGCCTCGGCATCCAGCAGGTCGGCCAGCTCCGCCTGGCCCAGCAGCTCCGCCAGCATGCGGTGGTCCAGGGTCAGGGCATGGGCGCGCCGCTCGGCCGCGGGGGCGTCGCCCTCGTAGAGGTTGGCCGCCACGTAGGCGAACACCAGGGTGCGGGCGAAGGGTGAGGCGAGGGAGGTCTCCACCTCACGCACCCGGACCTTGCGGGCACGGACCTCCGCAAGCAGGTGCTGGAGTCCGGGGAGGTCGAAGACGTCGGAATGGGCGTGGGGGTATGTCTCCAGGACGAAGGGAAAGTCCGGGTGGCGGCTCACCGTGGCCAGGAGTTGCTGGGCCTTGATGCGTTGGGCCCAGAGGGGCCGGCGCCCACGGGCATTGCGCTTGGGCATGAGCAGGGCCCGAGCGGCATTTTCGCGAAACAGGCCGGCGAACAGGGGCGTGTGGGGCAACTGGGCGGTGACCATGGCCTCCACCTCCTCCGGCTCCGGGAACAGGACGCCGGGATCGGGTGGCTGCTCCGCGTCGACGAAGCGCAGGACGATGCCGTCGTCGCTGTAAGTCATCTGCACCTCGAAGCCGGCCCGGGCAGCAAGGGACTGCTGCAGGGCGATCGCCCAGGGGGCGTGGACGCGAGCCCCAAATGGGGAGAGCAGGCACACCCGCCAGTCCCCCAACTCGTCGCGGAAGCGCTCCACCACGATCTGCCGGTCTGTGGGTAGAACGCTCTCCGTGGCCTGATCCGTGAGGTATCGGGCCAGGTTTTCCGCCGCCAACCGGTCCAGGGGGGCGTGTGCCATGAGCCAGGCGATCAGCTCGCCTGCCGGCTGGGCAGCGGCCTCGCGCACGAAGGCGCCCAAGGCCTTGCCGAGCTCCACCGGCCTACCGGGCCCATCCCCCTTCCAGAAGGGAAGCCGGCCCGCCTCGCCGGGGGCGGGGCTCACCAGCACCCGGTCCCGGGTGATGGCCTCCACCCGCCAAGTGGAGGCCCCCAACTGGATCACGTCCCCCTTCCGGGTTTCGTAGACCATCTCCTCGTCCAGTTCCCCCAGGCGCGGTCCGCCTTCCCCCAGGTACGCGGCGTAAAGCCCGCGATCGGGGATGACGCCGGCATTCATGCGGGCCGTAAGCCCCGCCCCCCGCCGTGGCGTGAGGAGGTCCTGTGCCCGGTCCCAGGCCAGCAGGGGCCGAAGCTCGGCGAAATCCCCCCCGGGATAGCGGCCCGAGAGCATGTCCAGCACACTGTCCAGCAGGGCGCGGGTGAGCCTTTGGTAGGGCTGTGCCCGGCGGGCTCGGCCCAGGAACTCATCACCGCCCATGGGACGGGCATCCACCCAGGCGGTGACGTGCTGGGCCAGCACGTCCAGGGCATTGGCGGGCAGATGCAGGACCTCGATCTCCCCCTTTAACATGCGACTTGCCACCACCGCACACTCCAGCAGGTCGGCCCGGAACTTGGGATAGATGCGCGCACGGCTCACCTCGCCCACGGTGTGTCCTGCCCGGCCGGCCCGTTGCAGCCCCCGGGCCGCGGCGCCGGGAGACTCCACCATGAGCACCCGGTCCACCGTGCCCATGTCGATGCCCAGTTCCAGGGAACTGGTGGCCACCATGCCCCGGATGCGCCCGGCCTTGAGGT
>JBJKSP010000115.1:0-3939 GCA_046703865.1 Thiobacillaceae bacterium | reverse complement strand
TGCCCTCGTGCCAGATGGTGCCCGCGAGTTCGGTGTTGGCGGGTGCAGACAGGTGGATGGGATTCCTGGCCAGATGGGGATAGGCGATGTGGCCTTGGACCCCTTTGACGGTCAGGCGCCCGTGCAGGGAGCCCCGTCGCCCGTTCTTGATCGTGTCCCCGAGGGTCTGGGCACAGGTGGGTTCGCCCACGATGCAGTAGTCGATGCGTTCGTTGCGTCCCGCCAGACGTTCCACAACCTTGACGGTGCCGTCCACGGCGGGGCCTTCCTCGTCGGAGGTGATGAGCCAGGCGATGCTGCCGGGGTGGTCTGGATGGGTCGTGACGAAGGCCTCGACGGCGGCAAGAAAGGCGGCGATGGAGCCCTTCATATCGGCCGCACCTCGACCATACAGGCGTCCCTGCCTTTGAATGGCGACGAACGGGTCGCTGGACCATTTATCCAATGGCCCGGTGGGCACGACGTCGGTATGCCCGGCAAAACACACCAGCGGTTGCTCGCTGCCGCGCCGAGCCCATAGGTTGCTGACCTCTCCGCAGATGATCCTTTCGACGGTGAAGCCCAGCGGTGCAAGCTTTTCCACCAGCCATTCCTGGCATCCGGCGTCGTCAGGTGTGATGGAAGGCCGATTGACCAGCTTCCGGGTGTAACTCAAGGTCCTGTCTTCCATGATGCCCGGCAACACCTCCCATTTGCTATCCACGTGATCGGATATCACGCTGACTTTAAAGTTAACTATATTTTAATAATCAAATAGCAACCATAGTTTGTTAAACCCTATTCTCCAAAAAAGGCCGCGTAGTTGTCTTCACTGAACCCCACCTGGTATTGGCCATCCCTATCCAGGATGGGACGTTTGATGATGCTGGGATATTCCTTCATGAGGGCCAGGGCGGAGGCTGCGTCCTTGACCAGGACCCGACGTTCATCGGGCAGCTTGCGCCAAGTCGGCCCACTGCGATTCACCAGGGTCTCCCAGCCCAGGATCTTCATCAGGGTCTTCATCGTGGTTTCCGGCACGCCTAGTTTCTTGAAATCGTGGAATTCGTACGCGATTTCCCGTTTCTCCAGCCAGACACGCGCCTTCTTGACCGTGCTGCAGTTGGGGATACCGTATAGTTTCATGGCAAACTCGTTCATACAGAAGAAAGGGGATTTTACCCGCACCGGTTATGAATCAGACTGAAATCCTTGCCGTCAAAGTCAGCCAGGCCGACTGGCAGCGCGACGCCATGGCCATCGCAGAGGTACGGCGCCGGGTGTTCATAGAGGAGCAGGGGGTTCCGGAGGCCATGGAATGGGAAGGCTCGGACGCTGATTGCGCATGGTTTATCGCCAGAAACTCAACGAACCAGGTAGTGGGCGTGGCGCGGCTCATGCCGGCGGGCCGGGTGGGCCGTATGGCGGTCCTGCCCGGCTGGCGTAGACGAGGGATCGGCTCGGCACTGCTGCAGGCGGCCTTGGCACTGGCTTCGGAGCAGGGTTTGGGCGAGGCCACCGCGCATGCCCAGTGTCATGCCCTGCCGTTCTACCTCGGTCATGGCTTCAGGGTCGAGGGTGAGGAATTCGAGGAAGCCGGCATTCCCCATAGAAAGATCGTGTTCAGGATTCCGAGGAAAGCTTGAATGGACATTCGCATTGGTCACGGCCTAGACGTGCATGCCCTCGCCGAAGGGCGCAGATTGGTCATCGGGGGTGTGGAAATCCCCCATGATCGGGGGCTGCTGGGACATTCCGATGCCGACGTCCTGCTGCATGCCATCTGCGACGCCCTCTTGGGGGCTGCCGGATTTGGCGACATCGGGCGCCACTTCCCGGACTCGGACCCTTCCTATAGGGATGCCGACAGCCGGATGCTACTGCGACACGTGGCCGGCTTGCTGCGGGGGCAAGGCTGGACGACAGGCAATGTGGATGCCACCTTGATCGCCCAGGCCCCCCGTCTGGCCCCCCATATCCATGCCATGCAGGCGAATATCGCCGCGGATTTGGCCATCCCGCGCGAGCAGGTGAACGTCAAGGCCACCACCACCGAGCGCCTGGGCTTCACAGGCCGGGAGGAGGGCATAGCCGCCGAGGCCGTATGCCTGATCGTGAAGCGCTGAAACCGGAGTCTGCCCGGGTCTTCTTCGCGCTGTGGCCAGATGAAGAGGTGCGCAGGCGCCTGGACCGCATCGCCGGCCAGGTCCATGCCCTGCGCGGCGGCAGGCGCACACGGGCGGAAACCCTGCACCTGACCCTGGTCTTCCTGGGCGATGTCGCCCGGGAACGATTGCCCGAGCTGAGGGAATGCGCTGCGGGTGCGGATGGAGACGGTTTCGAGATCACCTTTGACCGGCTCGAATGCTGGCACCGCAACCGTATCGCTCATCTGGCCGCCGCTCGGCCGCCGGCGCAATTGATCCACCTGGTGGGCCGCCTGGAGGGTGGTTTGCGCCAACTGGGGTTCAGGTTTGATGCGCGGCCTTACAAGGCTCACATCACCCTGGTTCGTCACGCGGACTGCGGGAAAGAAAGTCCCGCAATCGAACCTCTCCTGTGGAAGGCACAGGACTTTGTGCTGGTGGAATCCTGCCTGCGCCCGGAGGGCGCGTCGTACACGGAACTGGGACGCTACCCTCTGCGGTGATTCCCAATTACAAAAAGAGTTACAAGAACACGTAGCTTTCCAGGTGCCCTGCCAGTTCTTTCACCGGCAAGCGCGTATAGTCCTTCTCGATGCTCTCGCTGACCTTGTTGCGGACCTGACTGGGCAGCCTTCCGTTGAGCAGCCCCATGAACGGCGCGGACGCCACAAGAATCAGGCGTTCATAGGCATTGTTGACACGGCCGTCTTCCAACTCGCGGCATAATTCCTGAGCAAAGCGCTCTGCCTCGTGATGCTTGGGATCAGTGGCTTGGGCGAAGGCGCCATAACCGCTGCCCGGTCCGGGATGGCTGCCGGGCCTGTCGCTTACCAGATTGGATGTCTTCTCCCGGCTTGCCGGGTGCAACAGCTCCTTGACGAGTTCCAGGCCTTTCTTGGGACCGGCATTGGCGAACAATTTGGCCTGGCTGGCATTGGCTACCATGATCCATGTAATGGACATAAGGACCCCCTCGGTAATGAATCTAAGGATTGGGTGGGGAACGACATCTGGGCTCTCGTGCCCGTATTTTGAAACCTTAATGATTTAAACCTAGCAGGGGCACTCAGGCCGTCAAGAGACCCTTCGCCAAACCCTGTCAAAGCCTCAAGCGCCGAAATATTCAATCACTTGCCCTGCAAGATTAGAGACCTGTTCGGGGTCGAGCGAGTTCAGTCGGAACTCGGGCGATCGGCCAGAACTCACGTAATTGCGGCTGAGTGAGCGCTGATAGGCGGGGTCGTAGTGATCGACGAGCAGTTCGGCGACCAGCGCATCCCATTGCCCTTGCTCAGCCATGAGTTTCCAACGCTGCACTTTTTCTTTGCCCTGGAGGGCGGTCAGACATTCGAGCTGCCGACCAAGGATCTGGGGATCGCGCAGAAAATGGGCGTATTCCTCCTTGAGCAATGCGATGCGTACGGCCGTGTCGGCCGTGATGTTCAGGCATTCCGAGGCCCGCATGGCCATGAGCAGCGCCTCCGGGGTGTGCAGGTTGCCGATCTTCCGACTTTCGGACTCCACGAACACCGGCGCTTCCGGGCGGTAGTGGCGCAAGTCTCGCCAGATCAGGCTTTCGAACATCTTTTGGGACGGCTGAGGCCGGTCCGGATAGGCCCCCAGGACGGAACCCATGTGGGCCGCCAGGTCCTCCAGATCCAGCACCTGTCCTCCCTCCTTGCCCAATGCCCGCAGGAACAGGCTTTTGCCCACGCCGGTCTGGCCGCACACCACGATGAAGCGCAAACGGGGGGGGATGATGGACAGATCCGCGATGGCTGCTCGACGGTAGGCCTTGTAACCGCCTTCCAGC
>JBJKSP010000114.1:0-5128 GCA_046703865.1 Thiobacillaceae bacterium | reverse complement strand
ACGGTACACGGGCAGACGTCCGTGATGGCTGGTGTCGAGCTGTTCGGAGATTTCATCGGGCTCGGCGTCGAGATCGATGGCCTCGATGCGGTTCCGTGGCTGCATGACGTCGTCCACGGTGATCTTTTCCAGGTCGAACAGGTTCAGCAGGATGCGCCTGTGGGTGCGTGGCAGGAAGCCGCCCGACTCCGCCACGAGGGTGCGCAGTTCCTCCACGCCCATCGCGGTATCCGCCGCCTCTCCCGGCGGCTTCAGGCGAAAGAGCCGGATCTGTGCCCTGACGAAAAGGTTGATGAACCAGACCGCGGGCGTGAACAACCGAAGCAGGCCCGTCAGTACATAGCTCACCACCGGGACGATGCGCTCCGGGTAGGTGGCGCCGATGACCTTGGGCGTCACCTCGGAGAACACCAGGATCAGGAAGGTGACGATCAGGGTGGCCAAGGTCAGGGACAACTCGCTTTCGCCGAATAGACGGAAGGCGATCACGGTGACCAGGGAGGCCGCGGCCGCATTGACCAAGTTGTTCCACAACAGGATCACCGACAACAGCCGGTCGGTCTGGGCCAACAGCCACTCGGCAAGTTTGGCCCCCCGGTGGCCGGATCTGGCCATGGACTTCAGACGATAGCGGTTGACCGCCATCATGCTGGTCTCGGAACCGGAGAAAAACGCGGAGCACAAAAGCAGGAGAATGAGCGCCAGCAACAGGGCGCTTAAAGGTATCTCGTCCAAGCCGGAGGATCAGGGGAGAGGCGATGCGCCTAGTCTAGGGAGTGACCTGGGGCTGTCAAGGCCGGTGCAGGATCACCTCGAGCACGAACTTCACCCCCACGTAGGCCAGCACCAGGGTGGCGAAGCCCAGGAGCGTCCAGTAGATGGCCGTGCGACCGCGCCAGCCGTACACCTTTCGGCCCACCAGCAGACCGCCGAAGATGAGCCAGGAGGTCACGCCAAAGACCGTCATGTGGTTGAAGGGCAGGGGTTTGCCGAACAGTTGCTCGGCAAACAGGATGCCCGAGGCCAGGTTGAGGGTCAGCAGCACAAAGCCGCCCTCGATGAGACGGAACAGGAGCCGCTCCAGGGTCAGCAGGGGAGGCAGGCCCGCCACCATCCTGGGCTGCACGGGCTTGTGCAGGTGCTTTTCCAGGACCGCGATGAGCAAGGCGTGCATGGCGGCGATGGTGAACAGGCTGTAGGCCGTGAAGGCCATGAACAGGTGAATGCGGAACATGGCGCCACCGCTGTGGGTGACCAGGCGGGCTTCGGGCATCAGGGCCTCCAGGGCCACCGACAGGCCGGCGAAGACCAGGACGAAGCCCTGCAGGCCGCCCAATGGGTAGCGCCAGGCCGCGACCGAGTGCACCAGCACGGTCAGCGCCGCCACGGCGGACACGGAATTGGCGAAACCCAGGTGGATCCCCGGGCCCCGCATGACATCGCCCCAGAGCAGGTAGATCTGCAACGACCAGGGCAGCAGGGGCAGCAGGCGGTTGATGACGCTGGGCTTGCAGCAAACGCCCCAGCCGGGCCAGTAAAGCGCGGCGAACCCCAAATAGATGACGGTACAGAGAATGAATAGGGGAGTCGCGTCCAATCTCTCAGCCAAGTTCCCGTTTGTTAGACTGGGCGAGTTTAGCCGATCCAAGAACCATCCGAGAACCCGAAAGCGCCATATCCATGTTCGACAATCTCTCTCAACGCCTGAGCGGCGTGGTGAAACATCTGCGCGGCCAGGCCCGGTTGACCGAATCCAATGTCCAGGATGCCCTGCGCGAGGTGCGCGTCGCCCTGCTGGAGGCGGACGTTGCCCTGCCGGTGGTGCGCGACTTCATTGCGCGCGTCAAGGAACAGGCCCTGGGGCAGGACGTCCTGCTCTCCCTCACCCCCGGCCAGGCCCTCATCGGCATCGTGCACAGGGAGCTCACCGCCCTCATGGGCGCACAGGCCGTTCCTCTCGACCTGTCCACCCAGCCGCCGGCGGTGTTTCTCATGGCCGGCCTCCAAGGTGCCGGCAAGACCACCACCTGCGGCAAGCTGGTGCGCCTGATCCGGGAACGGGGCAAGAGAAAGGTCCTGCTGGTCAGTTGCGACGTGTACCGTCCCGCGGCCATCGAGCAGCTCAAGACGGTGGCGGGCCAGGCCGAGGCCGATTTCTTCCCGGCGGATCCGACCCGAAAGCCGGCCGACATCGCACGCGCGGCTTTGGACCACGCCCGACGGCACTTCCATGACGTGCTGATCGTGGACACGGCCGGCCGCCTCCATGTGGACGAGGCCATGATGCAGGAGATCCAGGAACTGCATCGGGTGCTCTCTCCCATCGAGACGCTGTTCGTGGTGGACGCCATGCAGGGCCAGGATGCCGTGAATACCGCCAAGGCCTTCAACGATGCCCTGTCCCTGACCGGCGTCATCCTGACCAAGCTGGACGGCGACGCACGGGGTGGGGCGGCCCTGTCGGTGCGCCACGTCACGGGCAAGCCCATCAAGTTCGTCGGCGTGGGGGAAAAGCTCGCCGGCATCGAGGTGTTCCACCCCGAGCGCATGGCCTCGCGCATCCTGGGCATGGGCGACGTCCTGTCCCTGATCGAGGAGGCCCACAAGAACGTCGACCAGGAGGAGGCCCTCAAGGCGGTCAAGAAGCTCAAGAGCGGCAAGGGCTTCGACCTGGACGACTTCAAGACCCAGATCCAGCAGATGAAGAAGATGGGTGGCTTGTCCGGCCTGATGGACAAGCTGCCGGGTGCCGGCCAGATGCAGGCCGGCGACCTGGCCCAGGGGGAAAATCAGATGCGCCGCATCGAGGGCATCATCAATGCCATGACCCGAGAGGAACGCCGCCGACCCGAGATCCTCAAGGCCTCCCGCAAGCGCCGTATCGCGTCGGGCTCCGGGGTCAGTGTCCAGGAAGTGAACCGGTTGCTGAACCAGTTCGAACAGGCACGCAAGATGATGAAATCCCTGGGCAAGGGTGGGCTGGCCAAGATGATGCGCGGGATGCGAGGCATGCTGCCGGGCATGTGACGCCCGACCCGCTCGGACAGGCCAAGGACCAGCTAAAACAATGGCTTGCTTTCACTGGACACAATCAAATAGAATTTCGCGTTTCCCGCTTGCCTGATTGTCGGGCGTGCCCTGAAAGAACGGATTTCATATGGTGACCATACGTCTTGCCCGTGGCGGCGCCAAGAAGCGCCCCTTTTACAACATCGTGGTGGCCGATTCCCGCCACCGTCGGGATGGCCGCTTCATCGAGCGCATCGGCTTCTACAACCCGATGGCTTCCGGCAACGAGGAAGGTCTCCGGCTCAACGTCGAGCGCCTCGCCTACTGGAAAGGGGTGGGTGCACAGGTGTCCGACACCGTGGCCAAGCTGGTCCGTCGTGACAAGGCCCCCGCCGCCTGAGGATCCCGATCTCCACGGAAAGCTGGTGGTGATGGGGCGGGTGGCCGCCCCTTACGGCATCCGGGGCTGGATCAAGGTCCAGCCCTACACGGAATACCTGGACGGCCTGCTGGACTACCCGCTCTGGCGACTCGGCAAGGCGGAGGGCTGGCGGGACTACCGCCTGCTGGAGGGCCGTTCCCACGGCCAATACCTGTTGGCGCAACTGGACGGGATCGCCGACCGCGATGCGGCCGAGTGCCTGCGGGGTCTGGAAATCGCCGTGGCGCGGTCGGAGCTGCCGGCGGCCGGAGAAGGCGAATACTACTGGGACGACCTGGTGGGGCTGGAGGTGGTCACCGTCTCGGGCGACGTGCTGGGCCGGGTGTCGGGGCTCATGGAGACCGGGCCCCAGGACGTGCTCAGGGTCCAGGGTGACCGGGAAAGGCTGATCCCCTTCACCGCACCCATCGTGCAGGAAGTCGACCCGGCCGCCGGGCGGATCGTGGTGGATTGGGAAGCGGATTACTGATGGCGTCGCGCTATGACGTGATCACCCTGTTTCCCGGGATGTTCGCGGCGCTGACGGACTACGGGGTCAGCGGCCGGGCACTGAAGGGCGGTCTGGCGCACCTGCACTTGTGGGACCCCAGGGACTTCACCACGGATCCTTACCGGACCGTAGACGACCGCCCCTTCGGGGGTGGCCCCGGGATGGTGATGCTGGCGGAGCCCCTGGACCTGGCCCTCACCGCGGTGAAGACCGAGCTGCGCCGCGAGGGCATATGCCAGCCGCGTGTGGTCCACCTCTCGCCCCAGGGGCGTGGGCTGGACCACACGCTGGTTCGCGAGCTGGCCGCAGAGCCCGCCCTGGTGCTGCTGGCCGGCCGGTATGAAGGCATGGACGAGCGGCTGCATGCCCGTCATCCGATGGGAGAGGTCTCCGTCGGGGACTACGTGCTCTCCGGCGGCGAGCTGCCGGCCATGGTGCTGCTGGACGCGGTGATCCGGCAGCTGCCCGGGGCGCTGGGCCACGCCGACTCGGCCCGGGAGGATTCCTTCGCGGACGGATTGCTGGATTGCCCGCATTACACCCGGCCCGAGGACTACCTGGGGCTCAAGGTGCCGCCGGTGCTGCTGTCCGGAAACCATGCCGACATTGCCCGCTGGCGGCGCAAGCAGGCCCTGGGCCGGACCTGGCGGCGCCGTACGGACCTGCTGGAAGGGCGCGCATTGAGCGACGAAGAAGGATTATTGCTCGACGAGTTTCGTCGGGAGAACGCAGCGGATTAATGCAATCCGGAACGAAACGGCGTCACGAATCCGCCCGCCGATACCTCTGCCGCCCACAACCGTGAAAGGAATCACGATGAACCTCATACAGCAGTTGGAACAGGAAGAGATCGCCCGCCTGGGCAAGGCCCTGCCCGAGTTCGCCCCCGGCGACACGGTGGTGGTGCAGGTGAAGGTGAAGGAAGGCAACCGGGAGCGCCTCCAGGCCTACGAAGGCGTGGTGATCGCCAAGCGGAACCGCGGCCTCAATTCCTCCTTCATCGTGCGCAAGATCTCCGCCGGCGAGGGCGTGGAGCGCACCTTCCAGACCTACTCCCCCCTGGTGGCGTCCGTAGAGGTGAAACGCCGCGGCGACGTACGCCGGGCCAAGCTCTACTACCTGCGCGAGCGCTCCGGCAAGTCCGCCCGCATCAAGGAAAAGCTGGATTTCTCCAAGAACAAGAAGAA
>JBJKSP010000113.1:0-3180 GCA_046703865.1 Thiobacillaceae bacterium | reverse complement strand
ATGAACGCGAGCAGGACCTGCGCAACTTCCTGGGCGGCTTCAACTTCTCCGGCGACATGGCCACGGCTCCCGTCGGCCCCTTATCGGGCGGCGAAAAGGCGCGCCTGGCCCTGGCCCTCATCGTCTGGCAACGTCCCAACCTGCTGCTCCTGGACGAACCCACCAACCACCTGGACCTGGAGACCCGGGAGGCCCTCACCGTAGCCCTGGCCCAGTTCGAGGGTACCCTGGTCCTGGTCTCCCACGACCGTCACCTGCTGCGGGCCACCACGGACGAGTTCCTGATCGTGGCCGACGGCCGGGTGCACCCTTTCGACGGGGACCTGGACGACTACCGAAACTGGCTGTTCGAGACCAAGCTGGGCCGGACTCAGCCGGCCAAGGCCCAACCCGTGCCAGCGGGGGATGCGCCCCAGTCCTCGGAGCGAGAGGGTGGCGACCGCCGGGAGCAGCGGCGCCAGGAGGCCCAGGCCCGCCAGCGCCTGTCCGCCCTGCGCAAACCCGTCGAGGCCCACATCCGGCGCCTGGAGGAATTGATGGCGCGGCACAACGCCCGCAAGGCCGAGATCGATGCCTTGCTCTCCGACCCAGGCATCTACGCCGAGTCACGCAAGGCAGAGATGATGGAACTGCACCGGGAACAGGCCGACATCGCCCGCGAGCTGGAAAGCCTGGAAGGCGAATGGCTGGAACAACACGAGACGCTGGAGGCCATCGCCTGAGCTCGGATACGTCGCGTGAGGCGATCCTTGAGAAACACGTTCAGGGAATGCGGGTCACCTCGTGAGACGGTTTTCGAGGTGCCCTAGTAAATACTGACCCATTGATCGACCGCAGGCGCCGGCGGATGTGAGGGAGCCCGCGGCCGGGCGTAGGGCCGGTTTATACTCCCTGCCCGCTGGCATCGGACAATGGTGGGGCTGACAATGATCAACAGCGTCTCTGTTCTCTATCGCCATCGGGACGAACATGTCCTTGCAAGCAACTATCTCCAGGTCGATGCGACGGTTCTTGCGTTTATTCAGGTGTTCTCCGGAATCCTCGACCAGGACCGCATCAGGGTTCTGCAGGGTGACCTGAAAGAGATCTTCCCCGGCGTCCCCGTCATCGGAACCTCCACCGCCGGCGAAATCCGGGACGGCGTGGTCGAAGAAGGCTCCATCGTCGTCAACATCTCCGTCATGCAGGCGTCCACGGCGCGGTCGGCGATGATCACCCAGAACGACGACCTCGATGCGGCGGGCAGGCAGCTCGGCCGCGAACTCACGGACGCAGCGCCCAAGGCGGTCATCGTGTTCGGCTGCGGCCTCAAGAATCGACGCACCATAGACGCCTCGCCGCTACTGGCTGCCCTGGGCGAGACACTCCCCGGCGTTGTCATCGCCGGGGCCCAGGCCGGCGACAATGGCAAGGGGGTGAGCACCTTCGTCTTCACCAGCGACGCGATCACCGAGAACGGTGCTGTCGCCATGGCCCTTGCGGGGGACGCGCTGGCCGTCCACAACACCTACAACCTGAGCTGGGGCCGATCGGCAAGAAGCTCACCATCACCAAGGCGGTCGGGCCGCGGGTCTACAGCATCGACGACCGCTCGCCCTACGAGCTGTACCGGCACTACCTCGGCCAGGAAGTCGTCGACGGACTGCCCCTGGCGGCGGCCGACTTCCCGCTGATCATCGAACGGGACGGAATCCCCATGGCGATCCACGCCATCGGGATCAACGACGACGGCTCATTCGACTATATCCACTCCTTCCACGCCGGGGAGCAGCTCCAGTTCGGCGTCTGCCATGCCGGCCTGCTGGCCCTGGGCGCCCGGGAAACCTACCAGTCGCTGCGGGCCCACCCGGCCGAGGTCGCCTTTATCTATTCCTGCGTCTCGCGGCGGTGGATTCTCGGCGTCGACGTCCACGTCGAAATATCGCCCATCGCCGACCTGGCCCCCACCGCCGGGTTCTTTTCCTACGGCGAGTACTTCACCCGTCCGACCGGCACGTGCATGTTCTTCAGCCAGACCATGACGGTCCTCACCCTGGCCGAGCCGGACGGCGCTCCGGCGCCCTTGCGCAGCGGCCGCTTGCCCCAGGCGTTGACCGAGGAGGAGTCCAAGCAGCTCAAGACGCTACGGGTGCTCCATCGTCTGGTGGAGACCTCGGCCCGGGAAATCGAATCGATGAACCTCCGGCTCGCGGAGATCGCCAGCCGTGACTCCCTCACAGGGCTCGCCAATCGCCGTCAGTTCGATCGTGCATTGACCGCAGAGATCACACGGGCACAGAGGTCCAAAGAGCCGCTGTCGCTCATCATGATGGACGTGGACCACTTCAAGGCATTCAACGACACCTACGGTCATGTCAGCGGCGACGCCTGCCTTCGGGCGGTGGCCACCATCCTCAAGGAGGTCCCCCGTCGCCCCGCGGACACGGTGGCCCGTTACGGCGGTGAAGAGTTTGCTTGCATCCTCCCCGATACCGACCTGGCCGGGGCAATGGCGGTGGCCGAGAAGATCCGGGAGGCGGTGCTGGACCTGCATCTCCCGCACGATGCCTCCGCCGCGGCCGACTGGGTCACGCTGTCCCTCGGCGTCCTGACTGTGAAGACCTGTGACGACCGGTTGCTCCCGGAAGAAATGGTCAGGCTCGCCGACGAACAGCTCTACGAGGCGAAATCGGCCGGGCGGAACCGGGTGCTCGGGCGAGAGGTGTCAGAGGGATAAGGGGTCGGTACCGGTCATTCTGCCGTCCCGAAGCGCGCTGAACCGGTGCCCTTCCTTCCGCATTCCGCGCTCGGGCGCATTCCGGCAGAGGCATGAGCAGGGGCTTACGGGCCTGACATTAGTCAAGGACGCAGCCGGAATGGGCGTCGACAATGCGACGCCCTTTGATTGAGGGCGGACCTTCCATGCAGATCTCCCTCTCCACCCCGGCGCATAACCACACCCGCCCCGACGGAATCTACGGCTTCGATGCCCGGCGTATCGCCAGGTGCCATTCTCCAGGGTTGGACGGACTTCTCTACTTCAGATTGGTACGGCAGGAGGGGCGCAGGTCACACTCATGAATCTGCACCGGGAGATGGGAGCCCGAAACGAACTCATGCGCCGTCAACGCTCAGGAAAAAAACCTGCGGGCACTCGGTGCAAAAATGGGTCTTGGTGGCAACCTGAGCGTGTCTCAGATC
>JBJKSP010000112.1:0-5316 GCA_046703865.1 Thiobacillaceae bacterium | reverse complement strand
GTTTCATGCTTTCCCCCTCGGGTGAATTGATGATGGACTCGGACAGATCGGGAGCGGTGCGCTCGGCTCCAGGATGGGCTTTATGAATCCCCGCGCGCCGCAGGTCAAGTCTCAGGCATGGGTGTCTTACTCCTGAAGTACCTCGAACCGGCCCTCGGCCGTGGCCTTGTCGATGCGCACAAACATTTCACAATAGGCGCTCTGCTCCATGGGATCCGCGCCGCAGCCGCAGGATGCGACGATCTCGGTGAAGAACACACCCAGCCGGACCTCGATCACTTCCCTCTGGTCGGCGACCTGCAGCACGCTGGCAACGATGGGGTCGTCGCCCACATGGCTGCCCTGGGTGACGGCCTTCCCCAGCGGCAGCGCGTTGGGGGACAGGGCCTCGATTTCCGCTTTCAGGGTCCGGGCGAAGGCGTCCGAGGGCCAGCACCGGAGGGCATCGGGAAACTCGGGCATGGGAGGCCGATCCGGACGACCTAGGCCATTAGCCCGGGAAACAGCACCCCCAGGCCGCGGGCGATCATTTCCACGGCGATGGCCGCAATGATCAGGCCCATGATCCGGGTGACGATATGTATCCCCGTGGCCCCCAGCCTGTGGGACAAGGGCATGGCGGTGCGGAAGATCAGCCAGACCGACAGCGCCACCACGCCGATGGGCACCAGCAGCGAGGCCTGATGCAGCAGGTCCTGCGTGCCGTGGCCGTGGCTGAAGATGATGACCTGGGAGATGGCGCCGGGGCCGGCCAGCAGCGGCACGCCCAGGGGGACGACGCCCACGGACTCCCTCTCGGCGGCCTCCAACGCCTCCTCGTCGGTCTGGCGCATGGGGGCGTAGCGGGCCTGCATCATGGACAGGGCCAGCACCATCAGCAGGATGCCGCCGGCCACGGAAAAGGAGGCCAGGCTGATGCCGAAGAACGCGAGGATGGACTCGCCGAGAAAGGCGGTGACCCCCAACGCGCCCAGCACGGTCAGCGCGGCGATCCGTGCGGCCTCGTTGCGCCTGGGGGCGGGCCAGCCGTGGGTGGCGGACAGGAACAGCGGGATGGAGCCGATGGGATCGACGATGGCAAACAGGCTGATGGTGGTCTTGCCGAGTTCGGTCAGCGTGGACATGTAGGGTGTAGCCGAAGGACGGGCGGTTTAAGAATGCAATGCGGCGGGCCTGGCATCACGGCCGTCGGGACAACGTCCTGCGGCCGGTATCGTGCCTTGCAGGCCATGCCGGGATACTCCCGCATTTCCTGTCTCCGTTTGGAAACCCCCACTGTAATATCATAATGGCGCGCTCGCAGCGGCGTCCGATGCGATCGGCGGAATCAGCCAAGACATGACGGAAACAAATTGTCCCCGCGCAAACTCCTGACCCAAGCCGCCCACTGCACCCCGGTGTGCTTCCGCATCGTCTTCGCCGACGGCTCCGCATTCCGGAGCCGGCAGGGCGAGCCTGCATTCACCCTGATCCTCCGCAGCGCGAGGGCGGAACGGCGCATCGGCCTGTTCGGCCACGTGGGCCTGCTTGAGGCCTACTTTGCCGGCGAGATCGACATCGAGGGGAGCCTGCCGCTCATGTTTCGGGCCGGCCTGGACATGGACATGGGCGGGCCGCCCGACGGCCTGCCCAGGCTCGCCAATGCCTGGCACGAATTCAGGTTCGGCAACCGCAGCCTGGAACGGTCCAAGGCCAACGCCCGCTTCCACTACGGGTTGGGCACGGACTATTACCGGGAATGGCTGGACCCGCCCACCCTGACCTACACCTGCGCCTACTGGAAGGAAGGCACCGAGAATCTGGAGCAGGCCCAGCGCAACAAGCTGGACCACGTGGCGCGCAAGATCCAGCTCTCGGCGGGGGAGCGCTTCGTGGACGTCGGCTGCGGTTTCGGCGGCTTTCTGTTCCACGCCTGGGAGCATTACGGCGCGCTGGGGACCGGCATCAACACCACCACGGAGCAGGTGGACTGGCTGCGGGGGGAGATCGCCCGCCGGGGGCTCACCGACAGGCTCCAGGTCGTCGAGACCGACTTTCGGCGCATCCCCGGCCAGTACGACAAGGTGGTCTCCATCGGGGTGCTGGAGCACGCCGGCCGGGACCAGCTCTTCGACGTGGTGCGCGCCCATGCCGACGCCCTCAAGCCCGGCGGCCTGGGGATGCTGCACTTCATCGGCCACGTGGGGCGCTTCGACACCGAGTACTACATCCGCAAGCACATCTTCCCGGGCGGCTGGATCCCGAGCCTCGCCGACACCCTGACCGCCATGGACGCCTGCGGCCTGGAGGTGGTGGACGTGGAGAACCTGCGCCGCCACTACGCCCTCACCCTGGATGCCTGGGCCGAGCGCTTCGACGACCGGTGGGAGCGCATCCGCGCCCTGGACCCGAAACGCTTCGACGAGCCCTTCCGGCGCAAGTGGCGCACCTACCTCTGGTCCTGCGCCGAACTGTTCCGCTCCCCCAACGGCCGCACCCATCTGTTCCAGATCGTGTTCAGCAAGGGCAGCGTCGGGGCCGACTATCCCATGAGCCGGGCCTTCCTCTATCCATGACGTCCGGCGCCGCGGCCCACGCGGAAAAAGTGCGCCGGCTGGTGGAGGCCATGCGCGCCGGGCGGGGCGATGCGCCCCTGGGCCTCGCCAAGGACACCTCCAACCTGTTCCGCGACCGGAGGGAGACACCGAAACGCAGGCTGGACGTGCGCCAGTTCAATGAGGTCCTGTCGGTCAATGCGGCGGAGGGTTGGTTCGAAGCGGAGGGCATGACCCCCTACGAGACGCTGGTGGACGCCCTGCTGCCCCATGGGGTGATGCCCGCCGTGGTGCCCCAGCTCAAGTCCATCACCCTGGGCGGCGCGGCGGCGGGGGTGGGCATCGAGGCCTCCTCCTTCCGCTACGGCCTGGTGCACGAAACCCTGCAGGCGCTGGAGGTCCTTCTGCCCGACGGCCGGGTGGTCACCGCCGCGCCGGACAACCAGCACAGAGATCTGTTCTACGGCTTTCCCAACTCCTACGGCACCCTGGGCTATGCCCTCAGACTCAGGGCCCTGGCGGTGCCGGTGAAGCCCTACGTGCGGCTCGGCCACACCCGCCACACCGACCCGGCCGAGGCCTTCCGCGACCTGGAGGCGCGCTGTGCGGGAGATGCAGACTTCGTGGACGGCGTGGTGTTCGGGCCCGGGGAACTGGTCATCACGGAGGGGCGCTTCACCGACCGGGTGCCCTACACCAGCGACTACACCTACCAGCACATCTACTACCGGAGCCTTCGGACGCGGGACGAGGACTACCTCACCGTGCGGGACTTCATCTGGCGCTGGGACACGGACTGGTTCTGGTGCTCCAAGAACCTGGGCATGCAGAACCCGCTGATCCGCCGCCTGGCCGGGCGTCGGCGGCTCAATTCCGTCTTTTACACCAAGGCGATGAGGCTCAACAGCCGCTGGGGCCTCACCCGCCGCCTGGACCGGCTCCTGGGCCTGCACCGGGAGTCGGTGATCCAGGACGTGGACATCCCCATCGACCATGCACCGGCCTTCCTGGAATTCCTGCTCCGCGAGATCGGCATCCTGCCCGTCTGGCTCTGTCCCGTCCGGCCGTGGCGCAGGGACGCGCGCTTCACCCTCTATCCCCTGGACCCGGACGCCCTCTACGTCAACTTCGGGTTCTGGGACGCGGTGCGCCGCCCCCGGCCCTTCCCGCCGGGCCACCACAACCGGCTGGTGGAGGCCCGGGTCTCAGCGCTGGGGGGCATCAAGTCACTCTATTCCGATTCCTACTACGAACCGGACGAGTTCTGGCGCATCTACAATGGTCCGGCCTACCGGGCACTGAAGGCGAGATACGATCCGGACGGCGCCCAGAGGGACCTCTACCTGAAGTGCGTGCAGCGGCAGTAGCCGCGCTTGCGCCGGCTCAGCGCCTTTCAAAACGCTTGGTTTGATAGAGCGCCTTGTCCGCCTGGTCCAGCAGGGCGGCGACGGAGTCGACCAGCTCGGTGTAGCCGGCGATGCCCACCGAAATGCCGATGCGCACCGTACCGCCGCTGGTCAGGGCGATGGGCGCCGACACCGCCTCGGAGATGCGTGTGGCCAGCACCTGGGCCGTCTCCGGCGTGCTGTTGAGCACCACGATGCCGAACTCGTCGCCGCCCAGGCGCGCCAGCACATCCCCGGCGCGCAACTGCGTGGCCAGGCGCCGGGCGACCACGCACAACACCTCGTCGCCGGCGGCATGGCCGTGGCCGTCGTTGATTTCCTTGAAATCGTCCAGGTCCATGTAGAGCAGGGTGAACGGCTCGCCCGTGCTGGCCGCGCGGGCCATGCCCGCCTCCAGGGTGCGGGAGAACTCCACCCGGTTGGCCACCCCGGTGAGGTGATCGGTGGTGGCCAGACGGCTCAATTGGATCGCCCGACGCCGGTTCTCCAGCGCGGTCATGACCAGTGTGGCGAGATCCTGCAGCGCGGCCCGCTGCGCTTCACTGAAGGCGCGCGGCCGGTTGTCCACCACCGCGATCGTGCCCAGCGGCAGGCCGTCGGGGTCGACGAGGGGCGCACCCGCGTAGAAGCGCAGCCCGGGCGGCTGCATCACCAGGGGGTTGTTCATGAAACGCGGGTCCTGGAGCAGGTCCTCCACGACCAGCGGCTCATCCGGTCGCATGATCGCATAGGCGCAAAACGCGATCTGGCGGTCGAGTTGCGGCACGTCCAGGCCCAAACGGGACTTGAACCACAGACGATCCGAATCCATCAGGCCCACCACCGCCACGGGCGTGTCGAAGGCATGCGCCGCCACCCGGGTCAGGGCATCGAAATCCAGTTCTGGCGGCGTGTCCAGGATGTCATAGAAACGCACGGCCTCCAGGCGCTGCACTTCGTTCCCGGGCAGAGGGTACTTTTCCGGCGGCATGCTGACACCTTTTTTTCTTTGGAAGATAAGCATAGGACAGTCGATCTCTTGAATGAAGTAGACCGGTGTCGGCATGGGATGTTCTATCCGCCGGGCACGGGAGCGGGAATAGGGACCAGACGGCGCTTGGGTGTCCACGGCGCCATGTCAGCCATGGCCGGATGGTAAATAATGAGCGCATGAACCGGCGTCTAATGAAAATGCCCCCCTGAGCTCGCCGTGCAGAAACTGGGCCTGATCTCCGACACCCACGGGCTGCTTCGGCCCCAGGCCGCGGAGGCGTTGCGCGGCTGTGCCCTTATCGTCCATGCCGGCGACATCGGCAAGCGCGGCGGTGACCCCGCCGGCATCCTGGATGCGCTGGCCCGCATCGCCCCGGTCACTGCCGTGCGCGGCAACAACGACC